>JBEVMD010000231.1:0-8114 GCA_040508835.1 Duganella sp.
CCGGATCACGGCGCCATCGACCGCCAGCTCCGGAATGTCGCCGGCGGGCGTGTGGCAAAAGCCCGGTTCATCCTCTTCGTGCGCCAGCGGCAGCGCAGCCCACAGCTGCAGGCCGTGCGTGCGGTGCGGGACGCCCGCCAGGTCCTTCGGGGTACGCTCGGAGTGCACGATGCCGCGACCGGCCGTCATCCAGTTGACCGCGCCCGGTTCGATGCGCTGGAACGTGCCCAGGCTGTCGCGGTGGTCCATCGCGCCTTCGAACAGGTACGTGACGGTGGACAGGCCGATATGCGGATGCGGACGCACGTCGTGGTTGGCGTCCGCCGCCACATCGACCGGACCGAAATGGTCGAAGAAGATGAACGGGCCCACCGCCTGCTTGATGGCCGACGGCAGGTAGCGGCGCACCAGGAACCCGCCGCCCAGGTCTTTTTCGTGGCCCTTCAACAGATTGGCTATGCTCATGGTGCGACTCCTCGATGTGTTGGTTTGATGATGATGCGCTTCGGTTGCACACCTTACACCGTCCAGAAGAATCGCGCCTCTCCTGAACGACGCAGCGGTCAGACGACCTTGCGCACGAATTCCGTCTTCAGGCTCATGGCGCCGAAGCCGTCGATCTTGCAGTCGATATCGTGGTCGCTGTCGACCAGGCGGATGTTCTTGACCTTGGTGCCCACCTTGACGGTGCCGCCGCCGCCCTTGAGCTTCAAGTCCTTGATCACGGTGACGGTGTCGCCGTCGGCCAGCACGTTGCCGACCGAGTCGCGATACACGCGCGGGCCGTCGTCAGCGGCAGCGGCAGCCGCGCCGGCGGTCCACTCGTGCGCGCACTCCGGACACACCAGCTGGGCGCCGTCTTCGTACGTGTATTCGGAACTGCATTGGGGGCATGGTGGCAAGGCGCTCATGGTTCTATCCTGGTGATGGTTATGCTGAAAGAGGCGGTAGTATATACCTCCGCCCCTCGCCTACACCAGCTTGCGGGCCACGCGGAACCCCACGATATCGTTGGCCAGCAGGGCCGAGTAGCCGTTGCGCACGGCCGAGCGCAGGTATCGCGGGTTGTACAGCCACGAGCCGCCGCGCAGGATGCGGCGCGCCTGGTCGCCGCCGGCCTCCCATGCGCTGCCGTCGCCCGGCGCGCCCGTGTAGTTGTCGTGCACCGTGTCCTGGGTCCATTCCCACACATTGCCGTGCATGTCGAACAGGCCCCATGGATTGGGCTGGAACGCGTCCACCGGCGTGGTGCCCTGCCGGAATTCGCCGCGCGCGCCGCCGTTGTACACGTAATTGCCGTCGTAGTTGGCCTGGTCGGTGCCGATGCTGTCGCCAAAGCTGAACGCAGTCCTGGTGCCGGCGCGGCACGCGTACTCCCATTCGGCCTCGGTGGGCAGGCGGTAGGTCTGGCCCGTCTTGTCGGACAGCCAGCGCACGTAGCGCTGGGCGTCGTGCCAGCTGACGCCCACCACCGGGTGGCCGTCGTGCTGGGCAAAACCGGGCGCGCGCCAGTCCACGTCGGACTGCGATTCCCAGCCGGTGGCGCGCACGAACTGGCGCCACTGGCCCACCGTCACGGGCTGCCGCCCCATGGCAAACGACTGTTCGATCCCCACCCAGCGCTGCGGCCCTTCGCGTTCGAGCCATTTTTTCTGGGCCCCGGCCTTGATCGCGGCCGCCTGTTCCTGCTCGTGCGATCCCATCTGGAAGCGCCCGGTGGGGATCAGCACCAGGTCGGGCCCCGCGCCGGTGCCGTCGAGGAAGCGGTCGCGCAGCACGCCGCTGGCGTCGGCCACCGGGCTGGCCGCCGTGGGAATCAACGCTGCCAGCTCTGCCGCGTGGCGCTCGGCCTGCTGCTTGCGATGGCGTTCCTGCTCGGCGCGATACGCCGCTTCCGCCTTCAGCTGCGCAGCCTTGCGCTGCTGTTCCTCGCGTTCGTCGCGCGCCTTTTTGGCGTCGGCATCGCGCCGCGCCGCCAGCTGTTCGCGCAGCACCTGCTTGCGCGCCTGCGCAGCCGCTTCGGCCTCCGCGCGCTGCTTCGCTTCCAGGGCGCGCCGCTGCTGGTCCAGTCGCACCTTTTCGATGGCCGCGGCCTTGGCTTCGGCCTCGCGCCGGACCGCCAGTTCGGCGGCCCGGGCCTGGCGTTCGCGTTCGGCCACGCGCGCCTGCTCGGCCCGGGCGGCAGCCTCCTGCTGCTGCTGCAACGCGCGCTGTTCGGCGGTTTCCTGCTCGCGCTGGCGCTGCACCTGCTGTTCCTGCTCCTGCTGTTCGCGCTGCGCGCGCGCGTGCCGTTCGCGCTCCTGCTGCTGCTCGAGCTGCCGTTGCTGCTCCTGCTGCTGCGCGGCCAGGTCGGCGGCGCTCGGACCGGCCGCGCCGCGCAAGGCCTCGAGCAACTCGTTGACCGAGGCGTGCCGGCGCTGCGCGTCGATGGCAAAGCCCTGCTGCAGTACCTGCCACTGCTGCGGATTGAGTCCCTGCGGCGGCGACGGGTGAAAATCGGCGGCGCGCATGTCGTCGAACGGCACCCGCCCTTCCAGCAACTGGTAGATCATCACGGCCACGGCGTACACGTCCAGCCTGGGCGAAGGCTGCCGCTGGTGCGTGCCCGCTTCGGGCGCGCGATAGCCCACCGTGCCGGCGTTGGGCGTTTGCAGACCCAGGCTGCTGCCCGCATTGCGCGCGCGCGAAGCGATGCCGAAATCGAGCAGCTTGACTTCGCCCCGCTTGGTGAGGAAGACGTTGCCGGGCTTGAGGTCGCGGTGCACCAGCTTGTGCTTGTCCCACGCGTAGGCCAGCGCGTCGCCCACGGGCGACAGCAGTCGATACACCGCGTCGAGCGCCAGCGGACCTTGCTCCGCCAGGCAGGAATCGAGATCCTGCCCTTCCAGGTATTCCATGATGATGAAATAGCTGGACGTGGCCGGGTCCTGCGCCCATTCGTACACGCGCACGATGTTTTCATGGGCCAGCCGGCGCGCCTGCGTGGCTTCCTCGATCAGCAGCTTGGCGTGGGTGGCGCTCTGGGTAAGCTGCGGCGGCAGGATTTTCAGGGCCACGGTCTCGCTGTGGCCCAGCTCCGCGTGGGTGGCCAGGTCGGTGGCTTGCCATACCTGGCCCATGCCGCCCATGCCGATCAGGCGCTCGAGCCGGTAGCGGCGGTGCTGGGGGCCGATTTCCTGGCCGGTCATAAGGCCCAGCTCCGTGCCCTGGCGCGGCGGCAGCGGCGCCGGCGTGGCGGCGCCGCCCGGGGGCGCATACTCCGCATCCAGGATGGCGTTCTTGCGGCGGTCGAATTCCTGCAGGCTAAGCAGACCGTCTTCGTGTAAGGCCCGCAGTTCGCGGATCTTGTCTCGTGCTGATTGCATCATGGCGTGCAGTGTAACCGTTCTTCCTTACGCGGCCGGGCCGGACGCCAATGCCACGCCGCACTGCGGGCAGAACCTGTCCTCGGGGTGACCGGCGCGCTGCGGATGGCCGTTGACGCAGTAGCGCACCGCCGCCGGTGCGCCGGGACCGGCGCGGAGCGCCCCGCCGGCCACGCCGATACCGAGCTGGCTTTGCGTGGTCAGGGCGCTGGCGCTGGCCGCGTTCTGCACGTTGAGCAGGTCGAGCTGATGGCGGCGGTCCTTGTCCAGCTCCGCATCGCGGTGCGCGCGCTCGTCGCGCACGCGCTCGAGCGCCTGCTGCGCCGCTTCCGCCGGCGTGACGCCATGTTCGGCCGCCACCACCTGCGCCAGCGACTGGATCTGCTCGGGCGTCATGCCGCCCTGGATCTGCATCCGCATGATCTGCGCAATGGCCTGCGCGTTCGGCTCGGCGGCGGTGGCCACCTTGCCCATGTCGCTCAGGCGGCCGATGGCTTCGATGCGGGCGATCTCGTGGGTTTGCTGCGCTTGCAGCACGTCGTACTCGCCCTTCCAGCGCGCGAACTTTTCCTCGCGTTCGTGCTCGAGCTGTTTGAGTTCGCGCTGCCACTCGGCTTCGCGCTCCTTCTGCCGCAGCAGCTGGCGCTGTTCCTCGATGGTGAGCTGGTCGAGCATGGCCTGCTGGCCGATGGCCTGGTGCTGGCGCGCGTGGATGCCGTCCGCCTCGATAGTGCGCAGCAGCTTTTCGTACTGGGCGATGGCGTCCGCCTGCTCGCCGGCGCGGCGCAATTCGTCCAGCTTGACGTTGATCTCGGCCACCTGCACGGCGTTGGCGGCATCCTTGATGGCGTCGCCGCGCAGCAGCTCGCGCTGGCGCGCCAGTTGCAGCTGGTCGTCCCATTCCTGCACCCGCTCCGCCTCGCGCCGGCGCGCGGCCGTGGCCAGCGTCATGCCCTGGATGCGGGCATCGTGCGCCTCGGCTTCCAGCTGCAGCTCGCGCGCTTTTTCTTCCTTTTCGCGCTGGCGCAGCGCGGCCAGCTCGTTGCGGCGGTGCGATTCGTCCTCGATCTGCAACGCCTGCGCCATCTGATTTTCGATGGCCTGCTGGCGCAGCTGGTGGGACAGCCGCTGCTGCGCCAGCTGACGGTGTTCGGCCGCCGTCTGCTGCAGCACTTCGAGCTCGGTGCGCATCCTGATTTGCGCCAGGTGGCGCACGTGCTCCCAGTCCGCCTCCTCGCCCGCACGCGCCGATTTTTTCTGCGCCAATTCGTGCTCCAGCTCCGCCAGCATGGTGCCGGCGCCCTTGTCGATGGCCACCTTGCGGGTTTTCGATTCCATCACGCGGCTGTACAGCTCCACCTCGCGCGCGCGCAGCGACTGCACCCTTTCGCTTTCCTTGAGCGTGAGCTCGGCCTTGCCCACGCTGGCGTCCTGGCGCAGTTCGGCGCGGCGGAACTCCGAACGCATTTTCTGTTCTTCGCGCCAGATGGCCTGCCACTCCTCCTCGTCGTAGATCTGGTCGAGCTGCTTGACGTGCTCCAGCTGCACGTGGCGCTCGTCCGCCACCAGCCACAGGGTGCCGATGCGTGCGCGGTTATGGTCGAATTTATCGTGGCGCAGCGCCGCCGTTTCCACCCGCTCCACGGCCAGCCCGTACGAGGCAAGGCGCTGTTTGAGCGCGGTCTGCAGGCGCTCGTCGAGCTGCGCGCGCAGGTCCGCGTTACCGGCCATGTCGCGGATCGAGCGGCTGCCCGTGAACTCGGCCGCCAACTGCCGCACCGACGGCGCCAGCAGCTCCTGCAGATGGACGGTGGACACCACGCCGGGCACGGTCATGAAATGGCGGGCAAACGCGGGCACGTTTTCGATGCGGATGGCAACGGTGAAACGGGCCGATACCTTGAGGTGTTCGGACGTGTACAGGTCGTCGAACGCGAATTCGACGGGCAGCGCGGCGCTGCGGGTGATCAGGATCTCGGCGTTCTGGTTGCGCAGCAGGTGGTTGAGGCGCGTAAAAAAGCCTTCGATTTCATATTCTCCCTGCGGCACCTCGGTGGCCTTGTCGGCCTGCAGGATGTATGCGCGCGTGGTGGCGGGCACGCGCAGGGTCTTGGTGAAGATGCCGGACAAGGCGCTCACGCCGAAGTACACGGCCAGTTCGTCGTCGCCCGGCACCCAGCGGTTATCGCGCAGCACCGGCTCGCTGCGCGGGGCGCCGAGCGTCAGGCCGCAGTGCTGGCAGTAGCCCGACTGGCCGTCGTTTTTGTGCTCGCAGCGCGGGCACTTGACGCCGCCAAAACCAAACATTTGGAACATGTCAGACTCCTTCTTCGATTCATCTTGCGCGCCGCCCCGCCGCCTTCCGCGTCTTCAACTGCCGATTTTAGCAGGGCCGCGCGATTCATTCCGCGCACGATACATGATCGATTCGTCAAATCATGCCGATGCGGCCGATGCACGCCACACTGGCGCCCCGCGCCCGCAGCTGCGCCGCATAACCGGGCGGCAGCGCCGCCTGCCAGTCGGCCGGCAGCAGCACCCGGTCGCCCGCACATGCTTGACTTAATATCAACGCCAGCTTGGCGCCCTGTCCCTCCACTGTCTCCACCCGTCCCGCATGCCAGGCACTCGAGGCGCCGGTGGCGATGAGGCGCCCGCGCGGCACGAACTCGCGTCCGCGCGCCAGCCGGTCCGCCATCACCAGGGCCAGCTGGTACGAAGCGCCCTGGAAGCGCGGCTCGCCGAACCGCACCACCGTGCGCCAGCGTCCCAGCCCATGGCCGTCGAAATGCCTGGCGCCTGTCAACGCCAGCCGCACCGCCTGCTGCGCGGCCAGGTCCAGCGCGGGAACGGCAATGGTGTCCTCCTCGCCTGCCGCTTCCGCCGCCGGCAGCGCCGGGTCGATGGCTAGCACGCTGACCTCCACCCACGCCAGCGCATCGTGGGCGCCCCCGCTGTGCAGCGGGAACCAGGTCCGCACGCTGGAGACCAGCGACGACATATCGGCGTGACCGGTGAGTGCGCCCAGGTGCGCGATGCCGGCGTTACCCACCACGCCATCGCTGACCTGCCCCAGGTGCCAGCGGTCGGACCAGCCGCGCGCCGCGAGCGTTTCCCCGGCAAGGTGCCGGTAGACGCCACGCACCATGCGGTCGGCCAGCACGGCGGCCAGTTCCCAGCCGCGCTCCCCGGCGTGGGGCGCGAGGTTCATGCTCAGCACCACCTGATCGCGGCTGTCGAACCGCACTTCCGTGTGGCGCGCTAGGCGCACCACTTCCTGCATGCGGGCCGCGATGGCGGGCGCGCCCGGCGCGCTGCATTTGACGTCGGCGCGACCGGCGCGCGGGCGGCGGCTGGCGGTAACGGTCAGCACGCGCCCGTCGGCCAGCGCGGTCCGGCACTCGGCGCTCTGCGGGAGCGCGGTGATCGACACGGTAGTCACGGCGTGGGCTCCGCGGGCGGCGCCTGCGGCGCGCGGCGCAGCGCCCGGCCCGCTTCGAGATTGGCGCAGATGCGGTCGGCCTCCTCCATCAGTTCGGGCCAGTGCCCCTCGTCCGCCGGTTGCAGGCGCGCCAGCAGCGACCATGCTTCGTCGAGCGCCGCTACCGCGACGGCGCTTGCACGTGCGCGGCGCGCCTGGCTGGCGGCGTCCAGCGGCCGGTCCGGCGCGGCCCACGCCAGCGATGGCATGGTGGTGACGTCGAGGTCCGCCATGCCGAGCCGCAGCAGCAGGGACTGGTGCGGCTGGAACTGGACGGCGGGTACGGTCAGCAGACGCAGGTCGCGGGTCAGCACGGGCAACTCCAGGAACAGGCGGCGCAGGTGAAAGGCGTCGCGCTGTCCGTCATGTCGTCCGTCGGCTGGTCCGCTCGTTGGTGCGCCCGTTGGTCCGCCCGCGTGTGCGCCCACTTTATCGCCCGGTTTTGCTTCGGCTTGTGCTTCGGCCTGTGCACCGGCGGCTGCCGCCGTAACAGGCGTGACAGGCGTGGCGGACAACGTGTGCACCGGCGCCGCTGCCGATGCCGCATCGCCAGCGCTCGCCCGCGCCGCCCGCGCGCGCAAAATGTCAGCAAAATCCACGTGGCCGCCCAGGTCCACCGGCACGCAGTCGTCCACCGTCACGCCATAGCGCGTGTAGAGCAGCTGATTGAGGCCGGCGCGGAACGCGTGCCATTCTTCCAGCGACGTGCAGGGCGGCAGATCGAGCGCGCCTTGCGCCAGTTCCGCCTGCAGCGCCGCCTGCACCGAGGCGCCGAAGCCGGCCAGCGACAGGCGTCCCGACGTTTCGCTGAACAGGAACAGGTCGAACCGCTGCTGCGCCACGCGCGGGTTGGCGTCCACCAGGAAGCGCAGCCGCAAGCCCCATTCCGGCGCGGCGGCAAACGGGATCACGTCCACCGTGTACGGCCCCGGATGAAAGCAGAACACCGCCTCGCCCGGGCCGCACGCCACCTTGCCGGGGGCGGTGCGGCGGGCCTGGCCGGCGGCGCCGAACACCACCACCACGCACGGCGCGGGCGCCATGTCGCCGGCGTCGAGCCGCAGCGCGACCAGGTCGGCGCCCAGCGCCGACGTGTCGGGGCCGGGCTTGCGGCGCAGCGAGAACCGGACCATGGCCTACGCCACGGCCGGCGGCACCGGCGACATTGGCGACATTGGCGACATTGGCTGCACCGTAAAGCTGGCGCCGTGCGTCTGAAAATGCGGCGCCGGCGCGGTGGCGAACGGCCAGGCGGTTTCGCATTCCCC
>JBEVMD010000254.1:0-2934 GCA_040508835.1 Duganella sp.
CAGGTCCGGATTGGCCGGCGCCAGCTTGCGGGCGCGGCGGAAACTCTCGTCGGCCTGCGCGGTCTCGCCCAGGGTTTGCAGGATCAGGCCGCGCAAGCCCTGCGCTTCGGCATTGGCCGGTTTGGCAGCCAGCGCGCGGTCGATCTCGCCCAGCGCGACAGCATACTGCCCCTGCTCGAAATAGCCAACCGCCAATTGCATGCGGATGGCCGCCTTGCGCTCGGCGCTGCCGGGGGCCGGCGCGCTGTCCACGCTACGGCCCGATTGTGAACTGTCTGGCGTCGAGACGCAACCGGGCAATGTCGCTGCCAGCAGCGGGAGCACCCCGAGCATGACAAGACTGCGCCAGCTACGCTGCGCCAGTCGCGCCATCAGGAGCGGATCTCCACGATCTTGCCGAAGTTGGCGCCGAACTTTTGCTGGTACTCGGCCATCTTGCCCATGCGCTCCTGGACCCGGGTGCGGTCCTGGACTTCGCCGGCCAGCTGGCCGCAGGCGGCGTCGATGTCGTCGCCGCGGGTCTTGCGGATGGTGGTGACGATGCCGGCGTCGACCAGGATCTGGGCGAACGCCTTGATGCGCGGATTTTTCGAGCGCAGCAGGCCCGATTCCGGGAACGGATTGAACGGAATCAGGTTGAACTTGCAGTTGATGCCGTGGACCGGGTCCTGCACCAGCGCGATCAGCTCGCGCGCATGGGCGTCGCTGTCGTTGACGCCGTCGAGCATGCAGTACTCGAACGTGACGAAGTCGCGCGGCGCAAATTCCAGGTAGCGCTTGCAGGAGGCGATCAGTTCCTTGAGCGGGTATTTCTTGTTCAGCGGGATCAGGCTATTGCGCAGTTCGTCGTTCGACGCGTGCAGCGAGACGGCCAGCGCCACCGGCACTTCCTGCGACAGCCTGTCGATCATCGGCACGACGCCCGACGTGGACAGGGTCACGCGGCGGCGCGACAGGCCGTAGGCGTTATCGTCGAGCATGAGCTTCAGGGCGGTGGCGGTCGGCTCGAAGTTGAGCAGCGGCTCGCCCATGCCCATCATGACCACGTTGGTGATCTGGCGTTCGCCCTTGGGGCCGGGTTCGATGCCCTTGGTGCGGCGCAGTTCGAATTCGGCCATCCACAGCTGGCCGATGATTTCGCCGACCGACAGGTTGCGCGAAAAGCCCTGCTTGCCCGTCGAGCAGAAGCGGCAGTTCACGGCGCAACCGGCCTGGGTGGAAATGCACAGCGTGCCGCGGTTTTCTTCCGGGATGAACACGGTTTCGACCGCATTGCCGTTGCCGACGTCGACCAGCCATTTGCGGGTGCCGTCGGTGGACGTGTGATCGCTGATGATGGCGGGCGCAGCGACGAAGGCGCGGGTTTTCAGTTTGTCGCGCAGCGACTTGGCCAGATCGGTCATGCTGTCGAAATCCGACGCACCGAACTGGTGGATCCAGCGTTGCAGTTGCTTGGCGCGGAACGGCTTCTCCCCCAACTCGGCGCAATAGGCGATGAGCTGCGCGGGATCGAAGTCCAGCAAGTTGGTCAGAGGTGCGTTCATAATCATTCCAGACTGTACAAAAGATTTCCGTTTCCACGGCAGTGGAAACGGAGGTATTTACCGAAACAACGGTAAAAATTACTTGCCGAAGAAGTAGGCGATTTCTACTTGTGCGGCTTCAACAGCGTCCGAACCGTGAACGGCGTTGGCGTCGATCGAATCGGCGAAGTCAGCACGGATGGTGCCTTTGTCGGCCTTCTTCGGATCGGTAGCGCCCATCAGTTCGCGGTTTTTCAGAACGGCGTTTTCGCCTTCCAGGGCCTGGATCATGACCGGACCCGACACCATGAAATCGACCAGGTCCTTGAAGAAGCCGCGCTCTTTGTGCGCAGCGTAGAAGCCTTCAGCTTCTTCACGCGACAGTTGCTTCATTTGCGCAGCAACGATCTTCAGGCCAGCGTTTTCGAAACGGCTGTAGATTTGGCCGATCACGTTTTTTGCAACTGCGTCTGGTTTGATGATCGACAGGGTGCGTTCGATTGCCATTTGAAAAACTCCAATAAAAAGAAAGGTTTAAAACAAGAATTGATGTCTCAATCAACCTTCGATTTTATCATAGAACACCCAATTACTGAAAATTCGGGCCAGATAGGCGCAGTCGGCTGTCGCCAGGCGGGCGCTTTTGGTGCAACACCGACCGATGAGCGCACTTTAAGCCGGGTTTAAGGGCTTTTCGACCAGGTTTTTGTGTAATTGCGCGTGGGCGTGCTATGCTTTTATCAAGCGGATTGCTCCGCACCAACTCTGGGAGGCATCATGAACAACATGCAACAAACAACTTACGACGTCGGTGGCAGCCGTCAGGCCGTCCGCCACAATGTCTTGCGCAACACCTACTGGCTGCTGGCACTGTCGATGATACCGACCGTCATGGGCGCTGCCCTGGGCGTGTCGCTGCACCTGCCGCTGGGCGGCGGCCTGATGGCGCTGGTGTTCCTGGCCGGCGCGTTCGGCTTCATCTGGGCCATCGAAAAGAACAAGGACTCCGGCGTGGGCGTGGCCCTGCTGCTGGCCTTTACCTTCTTCATGGGCCTGATGCTCACGCCTCTGCTGTCGCGCACGCTCGGCTACAGCAACGGCGGCCACCTGATCATGATGGCGTTCGGCGGCACCGCGTCCGTGTTCTTCGTGCTGGCGTCGATTGCGACCGTGACCAAGCGTGACTTCTCGGGCATGGGCACCTGGCTGTTTGCCGGCGTGATCGTGCTGATCCTGGCGTCGGTGGCGAATATCTTCTTTGCCATCCCTGCCCTGAGCATCGTGATCTCGGTCGTGGCCGTCATCATCTTCTCGGCCTACATCCTGTTCGACGTGCAGCAGATCGTCAACGGCGGCGAAACCAACTACATCAGCGCCACCCTGGCGCTGTACCTGGACATCTTCAACGTGT
>JBEVMD010000270.1:0-9031 GCA_040508835.1 Duganella sp.
GTACACATGGCGCGGCGGCGGCATCCAGTCGGGCAGCACGCGCACCAGGCTGCCGTCGGCCACCTCGTGCCGGCATTGCAGCAGCGGACACAGCAAAACCCCCAGCCCCGCGTGCGCCATCTCCACCGCCAGCCGCATTTCGTTGACACGGATCCGGGCCTGCGGCTGGAGCACGACTTCGGCGCCGTCGCCGGGACGGTGCAGGCGCCAGGTGCGCAGCGGTTCGGCCACGACCAGGTCGTGCCGGTCCAGCTGCGCCGGATCGAGCGGCACGCCGGCGCACGCCAGGTACGACGGCGCGGCCACCATCACCAGGGAAGCGCTGCCCAGCCGGCGCTGCATCAGCGACGAATCGTCGAGCGCCCCCACGCGGATCGCCAGGTCGGCGCCGCTGGCCACCAGGTCCTGCAGGCGATTCGATAACTCCAGCTCGAGCCTGATGTCGGGATAGCGTTGCATAAAGCCGGTCCAGGCCGGCGTGAGCAGCCCGCTGGCAAAGTTGACCGGCGCCAGCACCCGGACCGTGCCCGAGATCTCGGACAGGCTGGCATCGAGCTGCGCGGTGGCCTGGCGCAGCGCCCGCACCAGCGGCCGGCAGCGCTCGTAGTATTGCCAGCCCTCGGCCGTCGGTTGCAGCCGCCGGGCGCTGCGGTTGAGCAATCGGTAACCGAGTTCGCTTTCGAGCTTTTGCAGGCGGCGCGTCACGGTGGCGGGCGGGACGTTTTCACGGGCGGCGGCGGCATTCAGGCTGCCCTCGTCCACGATGGCGACAAACAGGGCTAAATCATCGAGCATGATCTCATTTCTGGAATTTGAAATTGAATTTTTCGCTCTAGTATAGATTGTTGCAACTGACTACGCTGTGGTTTCCATTTTTATAGAGGAGATCCTATGTCCCATGCTGTATGCCTGCGCGTCGTGTTTGCCCTGCTGATGTCGCTGCTGATGTCGTCCATGATGAGCGGCTGGGTCACCTGGCTCAACATCGGCCTGCACCCCGACTTTTTGGCGCGCTGGCGGTATGCCTTCATGGCCGCGTGGCCGGCCGCGTTTACCGTGGTGCTGGTGTGCGGCCCGCTCGTGCATGGCGTGAGCCAGCGGCTGGCGGCGCGGTGGCGGCGATGATGGCGATCATGGCGATCATGGCGATGGCCATGGCGGATGGCCCGGCGCAATAAGGGGATCAACCGTGATTAACTTCATCACCACCCGAATTTCAACTCCATCCCCAGATAATCCGCATCGCGGCCGCCGGCGGCGCGCAGGCTGTCGCCGACGCGGAAATGCACCGCTTCCAGCGACGCCGTGACATTGGGCGTGACGGCCCAGTCGGTGCGCAGCTGGGCGTAGGCGCCGGTCCAGCGCGCGCCCTGCCCCGCCGTGCGCGGCACGGCCGCCATGCTTTGCACGTACACCGCGTCGCCCGTGGTCTGGCGCCATTGCATGCCCAGCGCGGTGGTCACGCTCAGCGTCTTGGCCGGCTTGACCGTCACCGACGGCTTCAGGTGGATCAGGTTGCTGTAGCCGGTGAGGCCCGCCAGCGAAAAATAGTAGCCGTTGGCGAACAGCGGATTGAAGGTACCCAGCTTGCCGTCGCCGCCATGCCGGTCGCCCGACGCCATGTCGAACTGCAGACCCACGCGCGGCGTCCAGGCGGTCGTGGCAAAGGTGTAGCCGGCGATCGATCCCAGCGCCCAGGCCGAAACGCGCTTGGCGCCCACCTGGCCGTGCTGCAGCATGCCCTCCACGTCCCAGTCCACCGCGCCGGCGCTGGTGCTTGTTTTGCCGCTGTAGCGTAAATCGTAGACGTCGCGCCGCTCGTCGCCCAGGGCGTCGAGGAAGCGGGCGTCGTCGCGCCGGTAGCGCGAGTAGTAGCCGGAGATGTCGCCCGGCCCCAGGCCTTGCCGTTCGAGGCGGATGCCGTTGAGCGTCAGGTGGGCGTTGGAGTGATCGTCGAAGGTCTTGACGCTGCGGTTCTGCACCGGCTGCGTGACGTAGCCGATCAGGCGCCACGGGCCGTGTTCCCAGTCGGCCCACACGCCGTCGAATGCCTGGCGCACATTGGGACCGTCGCGCGCGGCGATAAACCGCTGCAAGTCGAACGCCATTTCCTGCCGGCCCGCGCGTACCTTGACCGCGCCGTCCAGCGTGGGCACGGCCACCGCCACGAACAGCTGTTCGACATCGAGCTTGTCGCGGTCCGGTGGCGCGATGGTCTGCTTGCCGAACGTGCGCGCGTCGACCAGCTGGCCGAACACCTGCACGTAAGGGCCCAGGCGCAGGTCCGCGTGCAGATTGGCGCGCTGGATCACGTAGCCGTCCGACGGCTGCGTGCCGGCGCCGTACAGCGGCGCGTCCATGTGCTCATAACGCTCGCGCAGGCCGGCGCCCAGCGACAGGTACGACACGCCGTCGTCGGACAGCGCGATGTATTTAAGGCCATCGAGCGGCTGGCGCGGCAGGCACGGGTTGGCCAGCGCGCCCCAGTTCTCGTTCCAGCGATTGAAGTTGATGGCCGGGCGCTTGACGTCGCACGCTGCAGCGGGCTTGCCGACGGCTGCGGTGGCGGCATTGACGTCGGCGGCCAGCGCCTGCGCACTGGCCGCGCCGCTGATGCCGCCCGCCATGCCGCCCGCAACCACAGCCAGCACGCCGCCGCAGCGGCGCCATGCTTTAGTGGGTCGTCGCATGGGCGTTCCCGTCATGGATCTCGCTGATGTAACCGCCGGGGAACTGCAGCATGGCCGTCTGGTTGCCCTGGGCCGTCTTGCGCGGCGCGACCAGCACGGTGGCGCCGTTGGCGGCCGCCTTTGCCAGCGTGGCCGCCATGTCGTCCACCTGATAGCCGGTGGTTTCGCGGCCATACGGGAACGTGAGTTTGCCGTCGGTGACGAACACCGTCATCTTGCCGAAGTTGGAGGTCAGCTGCACGCGGCGGATGGTGTCGCCGGCGCGGCCGATTTCGCCGCCGTCGATCTTGTCGTCGGCCACGATCTTCGCATGCGCGAACTGCTGGAACTGGCCGAGGAATTTATCGGCCGAGACGTTGGACACGTACACGCGATTGTCCGGCACCGAGTGCAGCGGCGGATACGAAGGCGCCTTGGTATGCCAGTACAGCTGCATGTTCACGCCGCCGGCCCACCGGATCAGCACATCCTTGCCGATCGGGTCGTCGAACGGTTCCACCACCACGTCGGCGCCTGCGGCCACCGCCGCATCGCGCGCGGCGTGGATATCGGTGACCAGGTAACCGGTGCGCTCGTCGCCGAAGCCGTACGGGATCGGCGTCTGGAAGCCGAACACCGACAGCATGCCCACCGGCGTCTGCACGTATTGCGACGCGGTCTTGCTGGGCGTGGGCGTGACGGTAAACACCGCACGCGGTGACGCCTTGCCGCCGAAGGTGCCGACAAAGCTGCGCACGAACGCATCGAGATCGGCGTTGGCGACATACACGTGGGTGGTGTCGTATTGCGGCGCGACGGCGACGTCCGGCGCCGCCATGGCCAGCAGCGGCAACGCCAGCGTGACGGACAGGGTGAACGAAGCGAGACGGCGGCGGATGGACTGGGTGGTCATGAATAACTCCTGAAGAAGGGGGCGAACCGACACTTCACTATACCCAGCGCTTTCCTGATTGCCACCTGCCATCGGGTCAGGTTTCGGTCCCGCTTTGCGCGCGGCAAACGGTTCGACCCTGCCAAGGGGAGAGCCGGGAACATGGTGAGAGGCGGGTTTTGCCCGTCCGCTTCGGGCGTATATTGGTTTCATGATTCGCCACCGTGCAAGGAGAGCAAGCATGATCCGATGTGTACGACTCTGGACCGGCCCTGACGGCCACTCCGTATTCGAAGAAGGCGCCATCGCTTTGCCCGACGGCGAACGAGGCGATGTCCTGAGCCACGTGCTGGACGCGGCCAGCATCTCGTTCCGCGAAACCCGTTCGGGCGGCGCCTTTGCCCCGCACGACGCGCCGCACCGCCAGTTCGTGCTCACCCTCACCGGCACGCTGCAGTTCAGGACTGCCGGCGGCGCGGAATTCACCATCCGTCCCGGCGACGTGCTGCTGGCCGAGGACACCACGGGCAGCGGCCACAGTTGGCGCCTGACCGACGATCAGCCATGGCGCCGCGCCTACGTCATCGTGGGCGAGGAAGTCGCGGCGCTGTTTACTACCCAGACCACTACCCAGAACATCACCCAGACCGGGAGTCCATCTTGAACACCTCATTGATCACCTCTAACGAAACGACCTCGCACACCCCGATCTTGCACGACATCGTCCTGATCGGCGCCGGCATCATGAGCGCCACGCTGGGCACCCTGCTCAAGGAGCTCGATCCCACGCTGTCCATCCTGATGGTGGAAGCGCTGGAGGACTGCGCCCAGGAGAGCTCCGACGGCTGGAACAACGCCGGCACCGGCCACGCGGCCAACTGCGAACTCAATTACACGCCGCAGCGCGACGACGGCAGCATCGACATCTCGAAAGCGCTGGAAGTGAATACGGAATTCGATATCTCGCGCCAGCTGTGGGCCTACCTGGTGCAGCAGGGCGCGATTCCCGATCCGCGCGCTTTCCTCCACCCGTGCCCGCACATGAGTTTTGTGTGGGGCGAGGCCAATGTCGCCTTTTTGCGCGCGCGCCATCAGACCATGTCGGCGCACCACTGCTACCGGGGCATGGAGTACAGCGAAGACCGCGACGTCATCGCCCAGTGGGCGCCATTGATCATCGAAGGCCGCGACCCCGCGCAACCGATCGCCGCCACCCGCATGATCACCGGCACCGACGTCGATTATGGCGCGCTCACCCATCTGTTGGTGGACCATCTCTTGTTGCAGCCCGGTTTCGCGGTGGAGTACAACAGCCGCGTGACGGAACTGGAGCGGCAGAACGACCAGCACTGGCGGGTGACGTACAAGGACACGCTGGGCGGCGCGGAGCACTGCGTGGCGGCCAAATTCGTGTTCATCGGCGCCGGCGGCGGCGCCCTGCCCCTGCTGCAGAAATCGGAGATTCCGGAAGCGAAGGGTTATGGCGGCTTCCCCGTAAGCGGCATCTGGCTGCGCTGCGACGTGGACGACGTGAGCAGCCGTCACCACGCCAAGGTGTACGGCAAGGCCGCCACCGGATCGCCGCCGATGTCGGTGCCGCACCTGGACACGCGCATCGTCAATGGCAAGCAGTCGCTGTTGTTCGGGCCTTACGCGGGCTTCTCCACCAAGTTTTTAAAACACGGTTCGCACGCCGACCTGTTCACGTCCCTCAAGCACGACAACATCATCCCGCTGCTCGACGTCGCCCGCGACAATATCGAACTGACCGAATACCTGATCGGCCAGGTGATGCAAAGCGCCGACCACCAGTTCGCGGCGCTCAAGGAATTCTTCCCGCAGGCCGTGCAGCAGGACTGGAAAAAAGCCGTGGCCGGCCAGCGCGTGCAGACCATCGCCCCGCGCGAAAGCGCGGGCTGGTTCAAGCACGAGGAAGGCAAGCTGGAATTCGGCACCGAGCTGGTATCGGCCGCCGACGAATCGCTGGTGGCCCTGCTGGGCGCCTCGCCCGGCGCCTCCACCGCCGCCCACATCGCGGTGAGCATCCTGCAGCGCTGCTTCGCCAAACAACTCAATGACGACGCGTGGCTGCCCACGCTCAAGGTCATCATCCCCACGTACGGCATCGACCTCAAGGTGGACGCCGACGCTTGTCACAAGTCGCGCGCCGCCACCGCCGCGCTGCTGAACATCGACGATATCCGCAACCCTACCCCTTCCGGAGAACCAGCATGACTGCCCAAGCGCCCCACGTTCCGCCTCAGGACATGCAAGACCTGCCCATCGGACTGACCGCCAGCGGCACGCGCCAGGAATTCGATTCGATGGGCACCATCGACGTCCCTGCCGATAAATATTATGGCGCGCAGACGGCGCGCTCGCTGGTCCACTTTTCCATCGGCGACGACCGCATGCCGAAAGCCGTGTACCACGCCTACGGCATCGTCAAGAAAGCGTGCGCGCTGGTGAACGAGGCCGAAGGCCGGCTGCCGTCGTGGAAGGCCAAGGGCATCATCCGCGCCGCCGACGAAACGATCGCCGGCAAGCTCGATGCGCACTTTCCGCTGTACGTGTGGCAGACCGGCTCCGGCACCCAGTCCAACATGAACGTCAACGAAGTGCTGTCCAACCGCGCCATCCAGCTGTTCGGCGGCACGCTGGGCAGCCAGCAGCCGGTGGGTCCCAATGACGACGTCAACATGGGCCAAAGCTCCAACGACACCTTCCCCACCGCGATGCACATCGCCGCCCTCGATGTGCTCGACCGCCGCCTGCTGCCCGAGATCGACCGCCTGGCCGGGGAGATCGAAGCCAAGTCCAGCCAGTGGATGGACGTCGTCAAGATCGGCCGCACCCACCTGGAAGACGCCACGCCGCTGACCGTGGGCCAGGAGTGGTCGGGCTACGCGGCCCAGCTGCGCGCGGCCAGCGCCGCCATTGCCGACAGCCGCCAAGGCCTGTACGAGCTGGCGGTAGGCGGTACGGCCGTGGGCACCGGCATCAACGCGCCGGCCGGCTTTTCCGTCAAGGTGGCGCAGCAGATCGCGGAGCTGACCGGCAAGCCGTTCGTCACCGCACCGAACAAATTCATGGCGCAGGGATCGCTGGACGCCATGGTGCGCGCCCACGCGGCGCTGCGCGGCCTGGCCGTGGCGCTGATGAAGATCGCCAACGACATGCGCTGGCTGGCGTCCGGCCCGCGCTGCGGCCTGGGCGAACTGAAACTGCCGCAGAACGAACCGGGATCGTCGATCATGCCGGGCAAGGTCAATCCCACCCAGTGCGAAGCGATCGTCATGATCGCGATCCAGGTGATGGGCGACGACGGCGCCGTGGCCTTTGCCGGCTCGCAGGGCAATTTCGAATTGAACGCCATGCGCCCGATCATCATCAACGCCTTCCTGCACTCGGCCACGATTCTGGCCGATGGCTGCGAAAAATTCCGCACCTATTCGGTGGCAGGCACGCAGCTCAACGAACAGAAAATCGCCAGCTTCGTCGAGAACAGCCTGATGCTGGTAACGGCGCTCTCGCCGGTGATCGGTTACCAGAACGCCGCCCACATCGCCGAACAGGCCGACGCCAGCGGCTCCACGCTGCGCGCGGCAGCACTGGCCTCGGGCCACGTGGACGCCGCCACGTTCGACCGCGTGGTGGACGCCAGGACGATGGTGGGCAAGGGCCTGGCTGGCGCCTGACCCATGGCCGACCAACCGCAGCCCGCCACATTGCCCCACACGGGGGCCGCCCACGTCGTGGCGTTTGCCGTGCGCTGCGCGGCCGCTATCCGGCGATCCGCGTGTGCATGTGGACCTGCCCGATCATCTTCCTGACCGCCGACCCGGGCACGCCGCTGCTGACCACCAGCTTGCATCGTGGGGCGGAAGTGCTGATTGGCGCGGCCATCGGGGCAGCGCTGCACCTGGTGGCGCACGGGGTGCGCAGGGAGTAGACTAGTTGTTCGACGGCCGCGCCGGCTGTCATTCCCATCGGCGCACAGTCATTTATCCCGTTTCGCAATGACATACAGGATGATCGGCAGACTCAGCACTCTTGTTAGCCGGGGATAAGAATCGATCAGGGGGCCAACGCCACCAAGAGGAGGCCGAGTATTGCAAGAGCCAAAAGATAGCGCAGGCGCGCGCTCCATTTCCCCGCAGACTTGCGGTCAGGTTCCGCAGCCGTAGCCGTAGCCATAGCCATAGCCCCCTCATTTTCTGCGATGTCCGCCTGCCTCGGCGTGCTGCTGGCAGGCTTTGCAGGCGGATGGATTGGTTTGAACAATCCTGCTTCCCCGAATTCGTTGGCAGCGCGCAGAAGCACATCGGTCAGCCAGCGGTCGAGCCGGTCCGACCACTCGGTGAGCTTGCGGCACCCCTCGTCGTCGAGCGACAGATACAAGTTGTACTCATTTTTGGGGTTGGTATCGTTGTCGAACTGCCCCCGTTTCCAATCGAGCGTGGCCACGATGCGATGGGCAAGCGAGGCACGCGGAGACGTCGGAAACAGCGGCAACTTCGCCCACTCCTGGTCTGTAGAAATATCAGGAAAAAATGGACCAGTCGGCACCGGCACCTGACTGGAAGGTACGGGAAAGTCCAGGTCCTTGGCGATGGCTGCCGCCGTCTCTTTCCAGTTGGTGGCGGGTATGTCCAGCTGGCCTCGCCGTTCCGCCACCAGCCAGTAGCTGTCGATGTCGCCGGCATAGGCTCTTCCCGGTGACAGATAGGTTTCCGCCTCCCACGCTTCAGCCTCATTGCCGGCAGCCCAGATCTGGTAACGGTCCGGGAAGTGCGCCACTACCGCATAATCAAGGCGTCCGGCTGCGGGCACCACTGCGATATCGAATTCGTCCATTCTATGCAGCGACAGGCGCTTGGCGCCGGAGTGCGCCAGACTGTCGAGCCAATTAGTGAACTCACCTGCAAGCAAAGCATTCTGGCCCGGCGACCGAAACTGGAAGCGCGCGTCGAAGAAAATGCCGTGCCGATACCAGTCTTCTAACGGTAATTCCTTGCGCAGAAAGCCCGTGCCGTAGCTGACCAGGGCGACGCACCGGAACAGGAGCGCTGATTGAGCCATTAAATATTGCCTTTGCAGAAGTGCGCCAGCGCGTCATCCCATGAGAAAGATTGTGGAATGCCGGCAAGTTTGTCAGATTATTATTTTTAAGTTATTACAACTCAGAAATTTATCTGCCGCAAGAGAGATTCGGCGTTTGCAGCGACAAAAACAAAAGCCCCGTCACCGGGGCCAGTGACGGGGCTTGTCGAGAACCTGCTTCGATATCAGAACGGTTATGGGAACTTTTTTTTGTAAATAGCCCTGCGCGTGAGTGAGTGAGCCACTCTCAGGCGTGTGAGTGAGAAAATATGTCAATAGCGGCCAAAATAACGCCCATTTAACCGGGAATTATTTACACTTCCCCAATCTCAGATTGCTTTGTGCAAGCGAACCCCTCTTTACCATC
>JBEVMD010000313.1:0-6830 GCA_040508835.1 Duganella sp.
AGCCGGCCGAGGGGGGCGCCGCGTCCGCGCCCCTGAGCGCGGCCGACCTGGCGCAACTGGCGCCCGCGCTGCGCGCCCAGCTCAAGGCCGCGCTGCAGGCGCTGAACCTGGCGCGCGTGGCGCTGCTGCTCGAACCGCTGCCGCCCCAGCTCGACGCCGTGGTCGCGCGCATCGAACACATGGTGCGCCTGCACCAGTACCCGGAAATATGCACCTTGATCGACCAGGCCGGAAACGAACTGGAGAACAAGGCCTGACAGGTATATCATGGCGTTTAGATCACATTTGGCGCGACAGAGAGTTTTCATGCACCGGGATTTATCGGAACAACATACCAAGGGCGAAGTGCTGATCGTGGAAGACACGCCGGCCTCCCTCAAGCTGCTCAGCGACCTGCTGACGGACGCCGGCTACTACGTGCGCCAGGCCCCCAACGGCGAGTTGGCCCTGTGGACGGCGCAATCGCGCCCGCCCGAGCTGATATTGCTCGACATCCGCATGCCCGGCATCGACGGCTTCGAAGTGTGCCGGCGCCTGAAGGCGTCGCCCGAACTGCGCCAGGTGCCGGTGATTTTCCTCTCCGCCCAGCACGACACCGACGACAAGGTGCGCGGCTTTGCGCTGGGTGCGGTGGATTTCATCGCCAAGCCGTTCCAGGCCGAGGAAATCCTGGCCCGCACCGACGCCCACGTGCGCCTGGGCCGCGCCCAGCACGCGCTGGCGCGCGAACGGGCCACGCTGGAGCAGCGCGTGGCGGAGCGCACGGCCGAACTGGCGCGCGAAGTGGACCAGCGCCGCGCCAACGAGGAATTCATGCGCCTCTCGAGCCAGGTGTTCGAGGCCACGCGCGACGCCATCGTGGTCACCGACCGCGAGGCGCGCATCGTCGCCACCAACCCCGCTTTTACCCAGATTTCCGGCTACACGCGCGAGGAAGTGCTGGGCCAAAACGTCATGCTGCTGCACGCGGGCGAGCAGGATGCCGCCGCGCTCGACGCGATGGTTCAGGCGGTGGGCAAGAACGGCCACTGGTCCGGCGAGCTGCTGGCGCGGCGCAAGAACGGCGAAACCTATCCCGGCCTGCTCAGCGCCTCGTCGCTGTACGACGATGCGGGGGAGGTTACCAACCACGTGGCCGTGTTCCTCGACATCACCGAGCGCAAGGCCGAGCAGCACCTGATCGACTTCCTGTCCCACCACGACGCGCTGACCGGGCTCCCCAACCGCCTGCTGGCGCGCCAGCGCTTCGAACAGGCGCTGGCCGGCGCCCGCCGCGAAGGCCGCTGCGTGACCGTCATGTGCCTCGATCTCGACCGCTTCCGCGGCATCAACGACTCATACGGCCACGCCGTGGGCGACAAGGCGCTGCAGGTGGTGTCGCACTTCCTGGCCAACACCGTGCGCGAGGGCGACATCGTCACGCGCCAGGGCGGCGACGAGTTCCAGATCATCGTGCAGGACGACGCCCAGCTGGGCGCCACCATGATGCTGGCGCAAAAAATCCTGTCCGGCCTGCGCAAGGAGCTGGTGATCGACGGCCAGCAGATCACCGTCACTGCCAGCATCGGCATCGCCGTCAGCCTGACCGACGGCCACACGTTCGAGGAACTGCTGCGCAACGCCGATACGGCGCTGTACCGCGCCAAGGAAATCGGCCGCGACAACTACGCATTCTTCACCGAACGCATGGACGCCGACATCCGCGACAAGCTCGCGATCCAGAGCCAGCTGCGCGGCGCCATCGCCCGCGACGAATTCGAGGTCCACTACCAGCCGCAAATGTGCCTGAGCACGGGCCGGCTGGCCGGCGCCGAGGCGCTGCTGCGCTGGAACAGCGCGGTGCTGGGCCGGGTGCCCCCCGACCGTTTCATTCCGCTGGCCGAGGAATATGGGCTGGTCAATTCCATCGGCGAGTGGGTGCTCGAAAGCGTGTGCGCGCAAATCAAGGTGTGGCAGGACCAGGGCCTGGGCGACGTCAAGGTGTCGGTCAACCTGGCCGCCGGCCAGTTTGCCAACGACGCCACCGTGCCCTACGTGGAAAGCACGCTGCGCCGCTTCGGCGTGGCGCCGTCGTGCCTGGGGCTGGAGATCACCGAGGGCACCGTGATGGGCGACCCGGACAAGGCGGTGGCCGCGCTGCACCGGCTCAAGGACATCGGCGTGTCGATCTCGCTCGACGACTTCGGCACCGGCTATTCCAGCCTCGGTTACCTGAAGCGCTTCCCGATCGACACCCTCAAGATCGACAAGTCGTTCGTGGACGACGTCACCACCAGCGCCAGCGACGCGGCCATCGCGCTGTCGGTGATCTCGCTGGCGCACAACCTGAACATGCAGGTGATCGCCGAAGGCGTGGAAACGCGCGAGCAGATGCAGTTCCTGGCCGAACGCGGATGCGACGAGATGCAGGGCTATTATTTCAGCCGTCCCATCGATGCCGACGCGTTCACCACGCTGCTGCGCGAGCGCCGCAACCTGTTCGACCTTTAGTTTTCGTTCAATCCTGGAGCACTATGGAAAAGAAGTTCAGCACGCTCGTTGCCGGCGCCTGCCTGGCCATGTCCCTCGGTACCGCGGCCGTTGCGGCCACCGCGAAGCCTTCCGCAGCCGACGCCCGCTTCAAGGCCATCTACACCGAAGAACTGAAGTGGCGGCAGACGCAAAAGCAGGAAACCGACGAGGATGACGACAACGGCGTGGCAGTGGCGCTGCCGCGCATCGACGCCGCCACCCAGGCCAGGCGGCTGGCGTACTGGCAGGCGGTATTGAAAAAGCTGGACGGCATCGCGCCCGCCAGCCTGTCGGCCGAAGAGCAGATCAACTACCAGGTGTACAAGGCGCAGATTGCGGCGCTGGTGGCCGACATCGCGTTCCGCGAATACGAAAAGCCGCTCAATGCCGATACCGCATTCTGGTCCAACCTGACGTCCGGCGCGCGCCGCACCTTGAGCACCGAAAAGGAATACCGCGACTACCTGCGCCAGCTGGCCGACGTGCCGCGCTACTTCGACGAGGAGATCGTCAACATGCGCGCCGGCCTGGCGCGCGGGTTCACGCCGCCCAGGGTGACGCTGGTGGGGCGCGACGCGTCCATCACGTCCGTGACCAGGGCGAAGACGGCGCAGGACAATGTGTTTTATCTGCCGTTCAAGACCATGCCGGCCACCATCCCGGCGGCCGTGCAGGACGAGCTGCGCGCGCAAGGCGTCAAGGCCATCGAAACGTCGGTGACGCCGTCGTTCGCGCGGCTGCTCACGTTCATGCGCGAGGAATACGTGCCGCAGGCGCGCGAGGACCTGGCCGCCGAAAACCTCCCCGACGGCAAGGCGTATTACCAGTCGAAGATCGTGGAATTCACCACCACCACGCTGACGGCCGACCAGATCCACCGGATCGGCGTGAGCGAGATGGACAAGATCCGCGCCGAGATGCTGGACGTGATCAGGCAGACCGGTTTCCAGGGCGATCTGCCCGCGTTCCTGCATTTCCTGCGCACCGATCCGCAGTTCTACGCCAAGACCCCGGAAGAACTGCTGATGCGTTCCGCCTGGGTGGCGAAAAAATTCGACGGCAAGGTGGGCCAGTATTTCGGCTACCTCCCGCGCCGCCGCTTTGCCGTGATCCCGGTGCCGGACGACCAGGCGCCGTTTTACACGTCGGGGCGCGGCGGTCCCGGCGTGTACCTGGTCAACACGTACAACCTGCCGTCGCGCGCGCTCTACAGCATGCCCGCGCTGACGCTGCACGAATCGGCGCCGGGCCACGCGTTCCAGATGCCCGTCGCCATGGAACAAAAGGGCCGTCCGAGCTTCCGCAATGCCTATATCTCGGCCTACGGCGAGGGCTGGGCGCTCTACACGGAACGCCTGGGCGCCGAGATGGGCATGTACGAAACCCCGTACGAAACCTTCGGCATGCTCAGCTACCAGGCCTGGCGCGCGTCGCGCCTGGTGGTCGATACGGGCATCCATAGCAAGGGCTGGACCCGCAAGCAGGCGCAGGACTACCTGCGCGCCAACACGGCGCTGTCGGACCACGAGATCGAAACCGAGGTGGACCGCTACATCTCGTGGCCGGGTCAGGCGCTGTCGTACTACCTGGGCCAGATGAGCATCATCAAGGCGCGCAAGAAAGCGGAAACTGCGCTGGGCGAGAAATTCGATATCCGCAACTTCCACGACACCGTGCTGCAGCTGGGTTCGGTGCCGCTGCCGGTATTGGAAGCGCGCATCGACCGGTTCATCAAGGAAGGCGGCAAGAGCCCGTATCCGAACCTGGATTAATCGCCTGCGGTGACAATGTACGCATTTTGCAATGATGCGGTTGCAGTAAGATTGTTCTTTTCAGCAATCCGCTGCAACCGCCGTTGCATTCACTTCCACGCATAGTCACAGGCCTTCCCTTGAATAAAAAATCCCTCGCGCTGGCCGTTGCCGGCGTTTTCCTGTTCAGCATGACCGTGCACGCCAGTACGCCCGCCGCTGCCGCCGCCGTTGCCACTGCCGATGTCGCCAAAGCGGCGCCGGCGCCCGATTCCGAAATCGGCAAAGTGTACGCCGCGGCTGCCAGGGAACTGAGCGTGCTCGATGCGCGCGAGCCGAATATCAACAAGCGCATCGCTGCATACGACAAGTTCTCGTATTCCGAGGAACTCAGGCCGCGCCTGAAAGCGGTCTTCGGCACCGAGAAGCCGTTCGCGCTTGAACGCCTGGCAGACGTCAAGGGCCGCCACCAGTACCGTAGCGTTCTGAAGGCGGGCAGCCATGCCGAAGAACAGGCTACAGTGGCCTGGACTGACATCACGCTGCGCGCCGATACCAATCAGGCTGGCAACCAGATGCACTACGCGGGCGACGTCGGGTCGCTGAGCGTGGGCGTGGCGAGCAAAGCGCAGATTTCCGGTGTGACCATCGACGGCCGGCAAACGCGCGCCGCCGATGGCCTGTGGTATGGCTCGGTGAATATGGGCGTGGCCAGCATTGCGGTGTCGGATGCTGCAGGTGCTACAGATGCTGCAGGCTCGGCGGGCAAAGGCTTCCTGTTGCGTGACCTGCGCTTCCAGACCGACCTGCAACGGCGCGGCAAGGTCACCGACCTGGCGTACGGTCTGTCGATCAAGTCGGCCGGCATGGGCGACAACACGGTGGAACGGATCAACATCGCCACCCGGGTGCGCGGCATGGATAGCGCGGCCGTGGCCGACTTCATGGAATTCGCCAGCTCGCCGCAGTTGCAGCAACTGGCGCCCGACGCCGGCGTCCAGGTCATGATGAGGAAAGGTAAGGAGCTGGGCAAGTCGCTGCTCAAGGCCGGCCTGGACATCATCATCGACGACATCAGCGCCGCGTGGCGCGGCCAGATAGCGTCCCTCAAGGGCCGCATCGGCTTTGCGCCATCCACCGACGCCGATCTCGAGTCGCTGCCGGCGCTGCTCAAGAAACTGACGGTGCGGCTGGAGCTGCGGGTGCCGGTGCTGGCGGTGCAGGACTATGCGCGCATCACTGCCAGCAAGTCGCTCGACCGCAACGCGCCCGACTATGCGGCCAACCTCGCCATGGCGCAAAAGCAGATCGCCGATAAAATGGTGGGCGACATCGCCCAGACCGGCTTTGTGGCGGTAGACCAGGACGCGCTGCGCACGCTGGTCGAATTCAAGAACGGCGTGCTGACGTTGAACGGCAAGGGCCCGTCGATGCTCGGCATGAAGGATGGCAAGCTGGCGCTGCCGCCTTCCGCTCCCGGCAAATAACGGCCGGCGACCCGAAACCATGACCAATACCACGATCCGCTGTTCCGGCGTCGAACTGCGACCTTTCCTGGACAGCGACGCCGACGATTTCGCTGCCGCCGTGCGGGAATCGGTGCCGTCGGTCAGTCCGTGGATGGGGTGGTGCGTGGACGACTACACCGCTGCCGACGCCCTCGACTGGTTTGCCGTGTGCCGTGCTGGCGCGGCAGCCGGTACCGCCTTCGAGTTCGGCATGTTCGACGAGCAGTCGGGCCGGTTTCTCGGTGGCGCGGGGTTGAACGACATCCGCCAGGTGCACCGGTTTTGCAACCTCGGATACTGGGTAAGGCAGTCGGTGCAGGGGCAGGGCATTGCCTCGCGCTGCGTGCCCGCACTGGCGGCGCATGCATTCGACCAGTTGGCACTGCATCGTGTGGAAATCGTGGTGGCGGTTGGCAACGCGGCCAGCGAGGCGGTGGCGATCAAGTCGGGCGCGCTGCACGAGCGGGTGGCGCGCAACCGGTTGTACATCAATGACCGGCCAGCTGATGCGCATGTGTACTCGCTGGTGCCGCGTGGCGACGCAAAAAACTAGTCGACAGTGGCCAGTTTGCTTGGCATTGCAATGCAAGCTGGTCCACTTGGGCACTGGCCCCGTTGTTCCACCAGGCCAAAAGTCTGGCATGGCCGCGGACGATGGTGCGATCAAGGCACGCAAGCCGGTCAAATAACGGGGGCTGCCTCGTGGTCCTGCAACATTTCCCCGGCGATCCACTCCAGCACCGACGGACGGTGCGGCTGCCAGCCCAGTTGCGTGCGGGCCCGTTGTCCGCGCACGCGGCTGTTCGAGCCCAGGCCGTACGACGCCATCTCGTAGCCCCATTCCTCTTTCGCTTGCTCCAGCGGCCAGTCCTGCGCCGGGCCCAGGTTCAGCGCCTTGGCCATTGCTTCGCTCATGTCGCGGAACGACGCTTCGCCGCTTTCCACGAAATAGAACACGCCCGGCGCAGTTTTTTCCAACGCCAGCAGGTACAGGTCCACCACGTCGTCGATGTGCACATTGGACCAGCGGTTCACGCCCTTGCCGACCACCCGCACGACG
>JBEVMD010000347.1:0-4411 GCA_040508835.1 Duganella sp.
GAATTGTAATATAATTAATTTTAGTTGCAAAATATAGTGTGTGCACCGAAGCTTACCACATGAAGCGGTGTATAATTCTCACACAATGTTGCATCGAGACAACAATAACGCGCGCGCAAGGTTTTTTTAATTGCTGCTGAGTATTACATTGCGCGATGTTGTATAATTGTGTATATATTATGAAACTTGTTATCCCGGAATACCGTCCGTGTGTGAATTCGTTCCTGAGTAAGGATGAACATTACGCAGCAAAGCGAGCTCCGAGTGTTGTACTTAGCAGGACAACTTTACAGAAGGAAAAGACGAAATCATGACAAACCAAGTCGGCATAGATATGAACAACGATGCGGATGGCGATGATCTGCTGCAATACAATCCCAACCGCCTGCTCGATACCCTGATCGAAAACCTGCGTCTGAAAAACGATGCAGCGCTGTCGCGCGCGTTGGAAGTGGCGCCGCCGGTGATCTCGAAAATCCGTCACCATCGCCTGCCGGTCGGCGCATCGCTGCTGATCCGCATGCACGAAGTGAGCGATCTGAGCATTCGTGACCTGCGTTACTTGATGGGCGATCGCCGCAACAAGTTCCGCATCAGCGATAAACAGTTCAAACCAAAAGAGCCGGTCGAACCAGGCTCGGGCACCCAGGGCTGATTCGCCCCGGTTGACTGAAGATCCCGGCCCCTGACGAGGGGGTGCGGGATTTCTTGCGTTTACGGATGATGCGGATGGTGCCGATAATGCGCATGGTGCCGATGATGCGCATGGCGCCGATGGCGCAGACCATCATTGCGGGCCTGACGTCGCCGTCAGGCTGCGGCGTTACGCGGGAAAGACGCCGGTCGACAGGTAACGGTCGCCGCGGTCGCACACGATGAAGACGATCGTGGCGTTCTCCACCGTTTGCGACAGCCGCAGTGCGATCTCGCAGGCGCCTGCCGCCGAAATCCCGCAAAAGATTCCCTCTTCCGCCGCCATGCGGCGCGCCATGCGCTCGGCTGCCGCCTGCGACACCGACTGCACCTGGTCCACCCGCGTGCGGTCGTAAATCTTCGGCAGATATGCTTCCGGCCATTTGCGGATGCCGGGAATCGACGAGCCCTCTTCCGGCTCGGCGCCGATGATCTGCACGTCCGGGTTCTGTTCCTTCAAGTACCGCGAGACGCCCATGATGGTGCCGGTGGTGCCCATGGCGCTGACGAAATGCGTGACGCGGCCGTCGGTGTCGCGCCAGATTTCCGGGCCCGTGCTGTCGTAGTGGGCGCGTGCATTGTCCTGGTTGCCGAACTGGTCGAGGATGATGCCCTTGCCGTCCTTTTGCAATTGCTCGGCCATGTCGCGCGCGTATTCCATGCCGCCGGTCTTGGGCGTAAGCATGATCTGGGCGCCGTAGGCAGCCATGCTCTGGCGCCGCTCGACGCTCAGGTTTTCCGGCATCAGCAGCAGCATCTTGTAGCCGCGCAGCGCAGCCGCCATGGCCAGCGCGATGCCGGTGTTGCCGCTGGTCGCTTCGATCAGGGTGTCGCCGGGCTTGATGTCGCCGCGCTCTTCGGCGCGCCTGAGCATGGACATGGCGGCGCGGTCCTTGACCGAACCGGCCGGGTTATTGCCTTCGAGCTTGCCCAAAATAATGTTGTTACGGGCAGCCGCGTCGGCGCCCGGCAAGCGGGTCAGCTGCACCAGCGGCGTATTGCCGATCGTATCTTCCAGAGTCTTGTAAGCCATCGTCATCTTTGTCGGTAATTGCATCAGAACAGCCATTTTAATCCGAGATGGCCTTGCGTGTATTGCAAGCCCCCCACGGCTTGCCGGGGCGGCCCCTTTCCGATGGGGTGTAAGGCGCCAACTGTTCACACGCGCGCCGCGCCTTGCGCTAGACTTCCATCAAACCGGCGCTCCGCCGCATCGATTGCACAAGACATTATGGCCATCACCCCACACGACATGCTGTCCGAAGAAACGCACGACGCCCTGTCCGCGTCGGATGCGCCCGCGCCCACGCTCGACCTGGCCAAGCGCGGCTACCAGATCTACCCCACGCTCAACGAAGCCGACGTCAAGCTGATGCAGCGCTTCGGCACCGCGCGTTCCTATGCCGACGGCGAACCGGTGATCGTGGCCGGCAAGACCTGCTACGGCCTGATGCTGGTGCTGGACGGCGCCATCGCCATGTACCGTTCCGACGGCCTCAACGAACCCACCCACTTCATCACGTACCGCGCGGGCCAGTTTGCCGGCGAGGTGGCGCAGCTGTCGGGCCGCGCGCCGCTGGCCAACGCCTATGCCGTGGGTCCGTCCGAGATGCTGGTGGTGCCGCCCGAATCGCTGCGCGCGCTGCTGGTCGCGCACGCCGACCTGGGCGAGCGCATCGTGCGCGCACTGATCTTGCGCCGCGTGGGCCTGATCGAGCAGAACGCCGGCGGTCCCACCATCATCGGCGCGCGCAGCCAGGGCCGCGTGCATGCGCTGCAAAGCTTTTTGTCGGCCAACGGCCACCCGTACAGCGTGGCCGACCCGCAGCAGGACCCGCGCGCGGCCGAACTGATCGCCAAATACGACGCCAGCGGCGACGACCTGCCGCTGGTGATCTGTCCCGACGGCGCCGTCAAGAAAAACCCCAGCGTGGTGGACATGGGCCGCTGCCTGGGCATGCTGCCCGAACTGAAGGAAGACAAGGTGTGGGACGTGATCGTCGTCGGCGCCGGTCCCGCCGGCCTGGCCACGGCCGTGTACGCCGCGTCCGAAGGCCTGTCGGTGCTGGTGCTGGAAACGCGCGCCTACGGCGGCCAGGCCGGCGCCAGCGCCCGCATCGAAAACTACCTGGGCTTCCCCACCGGCATTTCCGGCGGCGCGCTGGCGGGCCGGGCGTACGTGCAGGCGCAGAAGTTCGGCGTCGAGATCGCCATCCCCGCGCCCACCGGCCGCCTGATCTGCGACACCTGGCCGCTGCAGGTGGAAATGTGCGGCAGCTTCCAGCGCCTGCAGGCGCGCACTGTGGTGCTGTCGTGCGGCGCGCGCTACCGGCGGCCGTCGCTGGCCAACCTCAAGCAGTTCGAGGGCAAGGGCGTGTATTACTGGGCCTCGCCCATCGAGGCCAAGCTGTGCCGGTCGGAAGAAATCGTGCTGGTCGGCGGCGGCAATTCGGCCGGCCAGGCGGCCGTATTCCTGGCCGGCCATGCCTCCAGGGTGCACATCCTGATCCGCCGCGACAGCCTGGCGGCCACCATGTCGAGCTACCTGATCGAACGCATCGAAGCCACGCCCAATATCACGCTGCACACGTACAGCGAAATCGTGGCGCTGGAAGGCGACGAGGACGGCTTGAAGCAGGTCCGCGTGCACAACTCGCAGACCGAACAGGATACCGATTTCGATGTCTGCCGCGTGTTCCTGTTCATCGGCGCCGATCCCAACACGGCGTGGCTCGGCGACTGCGGCGTGGACGTGGACCAGCACGGCTTTATCCGCACCGGCTTCGACGTCACCAAGGCGCAATGCCGCGCCAATTTCGAACACGGTGTGTACCCGCAGGACATGCCCAGCCGCGCGGCGCTGGAAACCAGCGTGCCGGGCGTGTTTGCCATCGGCGACGTGCGCGCCACGTCCACCAAGCGCGTGGCAGCCGCCGTGGGCGAAGGCGCTGCGGTGGTGTCGCAGATCCACCAGTTCCTGGCGAGCCTGCCGGCGGACAAGCGGGCCGGTTGACGCCTGCTGACTTGACGTCCGGCCTGCCTACAGGCCGGACGCTTCGATGACGCGGATTTCCTCGTCGCCGTCATCGACCAGCCGCTCCCAGCCCGGCCAGCGCTTGATGCCCTGGCTGCGCATGACCGACAGCATCAGGCTCTGGCCCGGCACCTGGCGGTTCGGTTCCTGCTGGTAGAACGGATCGGCAAACGCCTGCGCCGGCGTGATGATGGTCCACCCCATCGCCTCGAACTGCGCAATCGCATCCTTGAGCCACAGCGCGTTGATCAGGTTATGGTGCAGCAGCATCACCTGCGGGATATCGCGGCCCAGGTGCTGGCGCGACAGGTCGCGGTAGGCGGTGGCGCGCTGGCGCAGGTGGTCGAGGTAGGCCTGGCGGATCGCCGTGACGTCCGCCTTGGGATTGGCGGCCAGCACCTGGGTGAGTTTTTCGTCGAGCCGCCAGTCGCTGGTGTCGAGCGTCACGTAACCGTTGCGGTAGCCTTGCGCCGCCAGAAAAGCGCGCATGCCGTCGCGCTTTTCCGGCGTGTTACCCTCGCGCAGATACGTAAAGCGGAACCATTTCCGGTAGCCGGGCAGCGGCGCCACGATGCGGTCGCAATCGAGGATCTCCTGCTGATACTGCGCCAGCGTGACATCGGCGGCGTTCAGGTCCAGGTGCGTCATCGTGTGGTTGCCCAGCGCATGGCCGGCGTCGCCCCA
>JBEVMD010000362.1:0-29364 GCA_040508835.1 Duganella sp.
AATGGGTCCAAGATCATCGTCAACAGCCAGGCGGCCATGAAGGAACTGTGGGTGGCGTCGCGCTCGGGCGGCTACCATTATCGCCAGGTCGAAGGCCAGTGGATCAACACCCGCGACGGCTCCGAAATGCTGGCGTCGCTCTCCGAGATGGTCAGCGCGCAGGGCGGTGCACCGGTGGTCATCACCGCCAGCTGAGAGCGCCCGACACAACCTCCAGAGTGGCGTTGCAGCGCTTCGCCGTACGCTCGTACTGTCTTCGGCGCTGCGCCTTGCTCTGAAGGCTGTGCCAGGCGCTCCGACACTGGATGCACATACAACAACGGCAGCCTCAGGCTGCCGTTTTCATTGCTCTATCAGAATAGTTCGTTCTTGACGGCGTCCTTGGCCTTTTCCTCTTCCGGCGTGCCATGCGTGGCGCCGTCGATGTTGTGCACGCCGGTGCCGGGCGGATTCTCCGCATAGTAGTACTCGTCGCCCACCAGCATCACGCCGTCCGGCACCGCGCGTTCCTCGATCGGGATGTTTTTCAGCGCCTTCTGCATGTAGTTGATCCAGATCGGCAATGCCAGGCCGCCGCCCGTTTCGCGGTTGCCCAGGTTGCGCGGCTGGTCGTAGCCGATCCAGGCAATGCCCACCAGCTTGGGCTGGTAGCCGGCAAACCAGGCGTCGATCGAATCGTTGGTGGTGCCGGTCTTGCCCGAGATGTCGGGACGCTTCAGGGCCAGCGCCTTGGACGCCGTGCCGAACCGCACCACGTCCTTGAGCATGCTGTCCATCATAAAGGCGTTGCGCTCGTCGATCACGCGGTTCTTTTCCTCGCCGGCCTTGTCGGGCGTCGCTTGCGACAGGATCTTGCCGTCGGCATCCGTCACCTTGGAAATCAGGTACGGGCTGACCTTGTAGCCGCCGTTGGCAAACACGGCGTAGGCGCCGGCCATCTGCAGCGGCGTGACGTTGCCCGCGCCCAGCGCCAGGGTCAGGTAGGGCGGGTTCTTGTCGGCGTCAAAGCCGAAGCGGGTCGTGTATTCCTGGCCATACTTGGCGCCGATCTTGTGCAGGATGCGGATCGAGATCATGTTCTTCGACTTGATCAGGCCGCGCCGCATGGTCATCGGGCCATCGTACTTGCCGTCGTAGTTCTTCGGCTCCCACGCCTGGCCGCCCGTCTGGCCGGCGTCGAACGAGATCGGCGCGTCGTTGATGATGGTGGCCGGCGACAGGCCCCGTTCGAGCGAGGCCGAGTAGATGAACGGCTTGAACGACGAACCGGGCTGGCGCCACGCCTGCGTCACGTGGTTGAACTTGTTGCGGTTGTAGTCGAAACCGCCCACCATGGCCTTGATCGCGCCATCTTCCGTGCTGGCTGCAACAAAGGCCGATTCGATCTGCGGCATCTGCGTCAGTTCCCAGTCCTTTTCTTCGCGCATCACGCGCACCACGGCGCCCCGGCGAATGCGCTTGTTGGGCGCTGCCTTGTCGGACAGCCACTGGCGGCCCATGTTCAGGCCGGCGCCGGTGATGCGCACTTCTTCGCCCGAGGCGGTGACGGCCACGATCAGTTGCGGCGTTGCCTGCAGCACCATGGCGGCCACGATGTCGTCGCTGTCCGGGTGGTCGGCCAGCTCGGTTTCGATGGCCTCGTCCGCGTCTTCCTTGCGCGACGGAATGTCGATATACGCTTCCGGGCCGCGGTACGGATGGCGGCGCTCGTAGTCCATCACGCCGCGGCGCAATGCCAGGTAGGCGGCGTCCTGGTCGGCCTTGGTGATGGTGGTAAACACGTTCAGGCCGCGCGTATAGGTGTCTTCCTTGAATTGTTCGTAGACCAGCTGGCGTGCCATTTCAGCCACGTACTCGGCGTGCACGCCGAACTCGCTGCTGTCGGTCTTGACCTTGAGCGGATCGGCTTTCGCTTCCTCGAACTGGGCGTCGGTGATGTAGCCGAGCGCGTGCATGCGGGTCAGGATGTATTGCTGGCGCGTGCGCGCACGTTTCGGATTGACCACCGGGTTGTACGCGGACGGCGCCTTGGGCAGGCCGGCCAGCATGGCCGCTTCGGCCACGCTGATGTCGCGGATATTCTTGCCGAAGTAAATCTGCGCGGCCGACGAGAAACCATAGGCGCGCTGACCCAGGTAGATCTGGTTCATATACACCTCGAGAATCTGGTCCTTGGTCAGGTTTTTCTCGATCTTCCAGGCCAGCAGCATTTCATAGACCTTGCGCTTGATGGTCTGTTCGCTGGACAGGAAAAAGTTGCGCGCGACTTGCTGGGTGATGGTGGAGGCGCCCTGCTTGGCGCCGCCGGTGGCGTTGTGCAGCGCCGCGCGCAGGATGCCCGTGTAGTCGACGCCGCCGTGTTCGTAGAACCGGTCGTCTTCGATGGCCAGCACGGCTTTTTTCATCACATCGGGGATGTCCTTGATGCGCACCAGGTTGCGGCGTTCCTCGCCGAACTCGCCGATCAGCACGTTATCGGCCGAGAAGATCCGCAGCGGCATCTTGGGCCGGTAGTCAGTCAGCGTGTCGAGCTCGGGCAGGTTGGGATACGCCATCGCCAGGCCGAACACGGCCAGCAGCACGCCGCCCACCCCCAGGCCCAGCACGGACAGGCCGGCCATCACGAAAAAGCGGGAGGCGCGGGAAGCCGACTTGCCCTTGGGGGCGGCCGGTTTGCCGGCGTTGTCGGGTGGAGCCGAATTGGAAGAAGCCATGCAGTTCGATCTTTCTGAAAATAACCGGGGCCATTATAAGCGAGTGCCGGGTCCGGGGCGCGCCTGCCACGGTCCGGATTTGCTTGCCAATTATCAAGTTTTCGCCCACAAATACACACACTGTAACGATGTGCACGGACAACAGGAATAAGTGTGGTGAAACCGAATCGTGCACGATAGAAATACCTTTACAGTGCATCGGCCTCGACTTACTGTAGGGGCTTACTCTGGGGAGGCGCATGAACGCATTCCAGGCCCTGTTCGGCCCCCGTAATCCACCGTTGATCGGTGTCGATATCAGCACTTCGTGTGTACGTGTGGTGGAACTGGCGCAAGGCGCCAAGGGGGAACTGCGGCTGGAGCGCTATGCGGCCGAGGCGCTGCCGCGCGACGCCGTGGTGGACGGCTCCATCGAGAACATGGACCAGGTCGTGGACGCCTTGCGCCGCGTGTGCAAAAAGAGCGGCACCCGCGCCAGGCTGGCTGCGCTGGGCATGCCGCCCGCCTCCGTGATCACCAAGAAAATCATCCTGCCGGCCGGGCTGTCGGAAGAGCAGCTCGAACTGCAGGCCGAATCGGAAGCGAGCCAGTACATCCCGTTCGCGCTGGACGAGGTCAGCCTCGACTTCGACATCATCGGCCCGTCCGCCAATTCGCCCGACGACGTGGAAGTGATGCTGGCCGCGTCGCGCCGCGAAAAAATCGAGGACCGGGTGGCGATTGCCGAAGCGTCCGGCCTGACCGCGACCGTGATGGACATCGAATCGTACGCCGCCCGCGCCGCGCTCGACCGCGTGACGGCGCTGATGCCCGAAGCGGGGGCGGGGCGCGTGGTGGCGCTGTTCCAGGTGGGCGCGCAAGTGACACATATTTCCGTGATGCTCGACGGCGCCACCGTCTACGAGCGCGAACAGCCGTTCGGCGGCAACTCGCTGACCCACGACATCGAGCGCGCGTACGGCATGGCGTTTGACGAGGCCGAGGCGCGCAAGAAAACCGGGGAATTGCCCGACAACTACGTGCTGGAACTGCTGACGCCGTTCATGGAAAGCGCCGTCATGGAAGTCACGCGCGCGATCCAGTTCTTTTATACGTCCACGCCGTACACGCGCATCGACCGCCTGTTCCTGGCCGGCGGCTGCGCCTTGCTGCCGGGGCTGCTCGACCTGATTGCCAGCCGCACCCGCATCGCGTGCGGCGTGGCCGCGCCGTTCAAGGGCATGCTGATGGCGCCCACCGTGCGCGAGTCGCAACTGCGCGTCGACGGCCCGGCCTACCTGGTGGCGTGCGGACTGGCGCTGCGGAGATTTGGCTGATGATCAAAATCAACCTGCTACCGCACCGCGAAGCGCGGCGCAAGCAACGGCAAGCCGCCTTCATTGCGCTGCTGGCGCTGGGCGGCGTGGTGGGCATGGCGGTGGTGCTGATGGTGGGAGGGTATAACGCGCGGGCGCTGGCGATCCAGGACCAGCGCAACGCGGTGCTGACCGCATCGATCGCCGAGCTCGATAAAAAGATTGTCCAGATCGCCACATTAAAACAGGAAATCGAGGCGCTCAAGGCACGCCAGCAGGCGGTGGAGGATTTGCAGGGCGACCGCAACCAGCCGGTGTACCTGCTCGACGAACTGGTCAAGCAGACGCCCACCGGCGTGTACCTGAAAGGATTCCGGCAGGAGGGGCAGAAGGTGACGGTGGATGGCTATGCGCAATCGCAGGAGCGCGTGTCCGAGCTGCTGCGCAACCTGTCGGCGGCGTCGCCGTGGCTGGAAAAGCCCGAGCTGATCGAAGTGAAATCGACGCCGCTGGGGCAGGGCAGGACGGTGCGCAAGGTGGTGGAATTCAACCTGATCGTCAGCATCCGCCGGCCGCGCGAGAAAGATGGCGCTGCGGGCGAGGGCAAGGGGGGCGCGCCTGCTGCGGGCCAGGCGCCGGCCGGAGGGCAGGCGGGATGAAATCCAGGATCAAGCGCGCGGTCGGTCTCAAGCTCGATCTCAACCCCAATCTGGGCGAGCTGGGCGCGCGGCTGGCAGCCCAGTTCCGTAACCTCAACGGTCGCCACCCGGGCCAGTGGCCGCTGGCGCCGCGCCTGCTGTGCGCGGCGGGCGTGGCAGTGGCGGCAATCGGCGCCGGCTATTTCTTTTACTGGAGCGGGCAGTTCGAGGCCGAGGACGCGGGCGCCCAGGCCGAGGTGCGGCTGCGCGACGAGTACCGGCTCAAGACGGCCAAGGCCATCAACCTGGACGCCTTGCGCGCGCAAAAAATCCAGGTCGACCGCTATGTCGACCGCCTGCAAAAGCAGTTGCCCAGCAAGGCTGAGATGGCGGCGCTGCTCACCGACATCAACCAGGCCGGGTCCGGGCGCGGCCTGCAGTTCGAACTGTTCAAGCCGGCGCAGGTGGTGCTGCGCGACTACTACGCCGAGCTGCCGATCGATATCAAGGTCACGGGCAGCTACCACGACATCGGCGCGTTCGCGTCCGACATGGCCAACCTGCCGCGCATCGTCACGCTCAACAACATGACGCTGAGCGCCGGCAAGGACGGCGTGCTCACGCTCGACGCCGTGGCCAAGACGTTCCGCTATCTCGATCCGGACGAGGTGCAGGCGCAGCGCAAGGCCGCCGACGCCCGCAAGAAGGCGGCCAAGCGATCATGACCGCCTGCCGCCGCTTATTCATGCTGGGCCTGCCCCTGTTGCTGGCCGCCTGCGGCGACCGCGACGTGCAGGAGGTGCGCGCGTGGATGAAGGAGGTCGATGCGCAAACCAGGGTGGGCGTGCCGCCGCTGGCCGAACCCAAGACCTTCGTGCCGTTTGCCTATCAACAGAAAGATGTGCTCGATCCATTCAATGCCAACAAGTTGCTGGCGGAGCTGGCCAGGCAGGGCGGCCAGGGCGGCGGCGGCCTGGCGCCCGACACGGCGCGCCGCAAGGAGCTGCTGGAAAACTATCCGCTCGACACGGTCAGGATGGTGGGCACCATGGAAGCGCGCGGCGTGATGTACGCGGTGCTGCAGGTGGACCGCGCCGTGCACCAGGTGGTCAAGGGCCAGCATGTGGGCCAGAACTATGGCGTTGTGACCAGCATCACCGACAACGCGGTCACGGTGCGCGAGGTCGTCCAGGATGCCACCGGCGACTGGGTGCAGCGCGACGCCACGCTGGAACTACAGGAAACCAAGGAGACCGCCAAATGACCCATCTGGCCCGACGTCAGCAGGTCCACCGCACCATGCAGCTTCTGATGGGTCTGTTTCTGCTCGTGTGCGCCTGCGCCAGCACCGGGGCGCGTGCCCAGGGCGACAACGCCATCGAAGCGATCACGGCCAGCCAGCAGGGCGCCAGCCTGGTGGTGCGCGTGACCATGACCGAGCCACCCGGGCAGGCGCCGGTGGGGTTTGCGATCAACAATCCGCCGCGCATCGTGCTCGATTTCGGCGCCACCGCCAACCGTAGCGGCAAGCTCGACCACGAGTTCGGCTCGGGCGAACTGCGCAGCGTGAACGTGGTGCAGTCGGGCAACCGCGCGCGGCTGGTATTCAACCTGAACCGCCCGCTCGGTCACGCCATCACGGTGGACGGCAAGGCCATCGTGGTGACCATCGATACCAGCGCCGGCGCGGTGGCCGTGTCGGCCCCGGCTGCCGCAGCCCCGGTGGCGCCCACGGCCGCCGGCCCCGCCATGTTGCGCGGCATCGATTTCCGGCGCGGCGAAAACGGCGAAGGCCGCGTGATCGTCGAGCTGCCGCGCGAAGCGTCCACCGACGTGCGGCAAACACCCACCGGCGTGGTGGTCGATTTCCTGAAAATCGGCGTGCCCGAGCTGCTGCGGCGCCGGCTCGACGTGGTGGACTTCGGCACGCCGGTGTCGTTCATTTCCACGGCAGTGCAGGGCGACCATGCGCGCATGACCATCGAAGCGCATGGGCTGTGGGAGCAGAGCGTGTTCCAGAGCGACACCCAGCTGGTGGTGGACGTGCGGCCCATCAAGGAAGATCCGAACCGCGTCAGCCAGGGCACGCAGGGCTACCGCGGCGAAAAGCTGTCGTTCAATTTCCAGAGCGTGGAAGTGCGGGCGGCGCTGCAGGCCGTGGCCGACATTTCCGGCCTGAACATCATCACCAGCGACAGCGTGACCGGCAACCTGACCCTGCGCCTGAAAGACGTGCCGTGGGACCAGGCGCTGGACGTGATCCTGCAGGCCAAGGGACTGGACATGCGCAAGAACGGCTCGGTGTTATGGATCGCGCCCCGCGAAGAACTGCTCACCAAGGAAAAGCTGGAACTGGAGCAGCGCGCCCAGATCGCCGACCTCGAGCCGCTCAAATCCGAAATCTTCCAGCTCAACTATCAGAAGGCCGAGGCGTTTCGCACCGTGTTCGGGCTCGACGCCAGCGGCGACGCCAAGAACCGGGTGCTGTCGCGGCGCGGCAGCGCCATCATCGAGCCGCGCACCAACCAGCTGTTCGTGACCGACGTGCCGTCCAAGATCGAGGACGTGCGGCGCCTGATCGCCAAGACCGACGTCGCCACCAAGCAGGTGCTGATCGAGGCGCGCATCGTGGAAGCGAGCGATACCTTTACCCGCAACCTCGGCGCCAAGCTGGGCTTTTCCGACATGCGCACCGTGCGCGGCGGCGATTCCGGCTACCAGATCGGCGGCGGCAACAACCGTTTTGCCATCGGCGGTAACATCACCGGCGTGGGCGAGACCACGGGGCAGATCGCACCGACCACCAGCAGCTACAACAACACCCAGTTCGTCAACCTGCCGGCCGCCGGCATCAACGGCATCGACGCCGGCAGCCTGGCCATCAGCCTGTTCTCGTCGGCCGCCAACCGTTTCCTGAACCTGGAGCTGTCCGCGCTGGAAGCGGACGGCGCCGGCAAGATCGTCTCCAGCCCGCGCGTGATCACGGCCGACAAGTCGGTGGCGCTGATCGAGCAGGGCATCGAGCTGCCGTACCAGGTGGCCACCAGCAGCGGCGCCACGTCGATCCAGTTCCGCAAGGCCAACCTGCGGCTGGAAGTCACGCCGCAAATCACGCCGGACGGCAACGTGGTGATCGACGTCGATGTCAACAAGGACAGCGTGGGCCAGGAAACGCGGGCCGGCTTTGCCATCGACACCAAGCACGTCAAGACCCAGGTCATGGTGGAAAACGGCGGTACGGTGGTGCTGGGCGGCATCTATCAGCAGACCGAGCGCAATTCCACCAGCAAGGTGCCGCTGCTGGGCGACGTGCCCGTGCTGGGCTACCTGTTCCGCACCACGGGCCGCACCAACGACAAGACCGAATTGCTGGTCTTTATCACGCCCAAGATCGTCACCGATAAACTGAAGTAGCCTGAAAGGGACCGCGCATGAAACGCATCATCGGCTGGCTGGCAGCGACCACCTGTGCAACGTTGTTGTCTGCCTGCGGCGGCGGTGGCGGCTCGCCCGGCACGGTCGGCGGCGGTTCCGGCGCCGGCACCACGCCGTCCAAGGTGGCCAGCGTGGCGATCCAGGCCAGCGCGGCCACCATCGCCTCGTCCGGTCTGGCCGGCACCGAGGTGACGTTGACGGCCATCGTCAAGGACAGCGGCGGCAATGCGCTGGTGGGCGAGACGGTGAGCTTTACGGCCAGTTCCGGCGCCGTGAGCAGCGCCAACCGCGTGACCGACACGTCGGGCCAGGTGACGGAAAAACTGAGCGTGGCCGGCGACGCGTCGCTGCGCACCATCACGGTCACGGCCAGCGCGGGCGGGCGCACGTCTGCCGCGGTGAACGTGGCCGTGGTGACGGCCGTGCCCACGCTGTCGCTCACGACCGACACGGGCACGCTGGCTTCGGCCGGCGTGGCCGGCAGCGAGGTGACGGTGGTGGCGCTGGTGCGCGACGCCAACAACAGCGCCATGCCGGGCGTGGTGGTCGATCTCAAGAGCAGCTCCGGCAGCCTGACGCTCACGTCGCGCACCACCAACGCCCAGGGCATCGTCACGGAAAAACTGAGCACGGGCGGCGACGCCAGCTCGCGCGCGATCACCATCACCGCCACGGCGGCAGGCGCCACGCCGGTGACCACCGTGGTCAACGTGGCCGGCAACCGGCTGACGGTCAACGCCGCGTCCACCATCAATGCCGGTGCGGCTGCCGACGTCACCGTCAAGCTGGTCGATTCGGCCGGCAATGCGCTGGTGGGCAAGCCGGTGACGTTCTCGTCCAACGCCAATTCGCTGACCGTCAAGGGCGGCGGCGCGGCCGTCACCAATGCCGCCGGGCAGCTGATCCTCACGTATGCGGCCAGCGGCGGCAGCGCCGACGTGCTGACCGTGCGCGCGCTGGGCGAGACGGCATCGGCGTCGATTGCAATCAACACGTCGTCGTTTGCCGTGCGCGTGCTCGACGGCGCCGGCAACGTGGTCGCCACCAGCAACATCGGGACGTGCCGCCAGGTGGCCGTGACCGGCGGCACCGGCAGCGGCGCCGGCGACGTCACCGTCAGCAGCTCGCGCGGCACGGTGTACGCCAATGCCGGCTGCACCGTGCCGCTGGCCGGGGCGCTGGCGCTGGCGGGCGGCGCGGCCAACGCGTATATCGACGCCAACAGTCCCGGCGTGGCCACCATCACGGCCAAGGCTGGCGCACTGAGCACCCAGACCGAGCTGGAATTCGTGGCGCCGCTCACCGGCGTTGCCACCATCACGGTGCAGGCCGATCCGGCCGTGATCGGCGTCAACACGACTGGCAGCATCACCCAGCAGGTCACGCTGCGCGCGGTGGTGCGCGACGGCCCGGCGCAAAACAACCCGGTCAAGAATGCGCTGGTGTCGTTCTCCATCCTGGCCGACGCCAGCGGCGGTTCGCTCACCCAGCCGTCCGATGTGACCACGGCCGCCGACGGCTCGGCCACCGTGAGCTTCATTGCCGGCGCCACGCCCACCGCCACCAACGGCGTGCAGATCGGCGCCCGCATCGTGGGCGGCTCGGGGGCGACGTCCACCACCGCGCTGACGGTGGCGCAGCGCTCGCTGTTCATCAGCGCCGGCACGGGCAACCTGATCGGCACCCCCGACAGCGCCACGTACCAGCAGGATTACGCCGTGTTCGTCACCGACGCGGCCGGCAACGCCGTGTCGGGCGTGCGGCTGACGGCGTCGGTGCTGCCGGCCCGCTACTACAAGGGACAACTCGGTTATACCGCCCCCGGCCCGTGGGCGCCCGTGGTCCAGGTGGCATGCGACAACGAAGACGTCAACCGCAACGGCATCCTGGACGCGGGCGAGGATTTCAACGGCAACGGCAAGCTGGAGCCGGGCATTCCGGTCACCATCACGCCCACCGTGACCACCGACGCCACGGGGCGGGCCACCGTGTCGCTCGTGTATCCGCGCGACCGCGTGAACTGGCTCGATGTGAACTTGACGCTGCGCGGGCAGTCAAATGGCAGCGAATCCACGTACACCTCTCTGGTACACTTGCTGGGTTTGAGTACCGATTACACAAACCAGAATGTCGCGCCGCCGGGCGCGGTCAGCCCATACGGGGTGGCGACGACGTGCAGCAATCCCGACTAGGACAGGCGGGAGCGGGCGTCGTCGCCGCCCGCATTTAGTTGGATCATGCATGCAAAATGTGTTTTTAGTCGGTTTGATGGGTGCTGGAAAGACCACCATCGGCCGCATCCTGGCCCGCAAACTGGGGCTGCGCTTCATCGACTCCGACCACGAGATCGAGGCGCGCACGGGCGCGTCCATTCCGTGGATCTTCGAGATCGAGGGGGAGCCCAGCTTCCGCCGCCGCGAGGCCGAGGTGATCCGCGAGCTGACGGGCCAGCAGGACCTGGTGCTGGCCACCGGCGGCGGCGCCGTGCTCAACGCCGACAGCCGCGCGCTGCTCAAGGCGCGCGGCACCGTGATCTACCTGCGCACGACGGTCCACAGCATCCTGCAGCGCACCGCGCACGACAAGAACCGCCCGCTGCTGCAAACGGCCGATCCGCGCAAGAAGCTCGAAGAGCTGATGGCGGTGCGCGATCCGCTGTACCTGGACATCGCCGACATCGTGATCGATACGGGCCGTCCTAACGTACAATCCATGGTGCAAACCATCCTGAATCAACTCGAGAAGCTGGCGTGCGAAGCCGCGCCCAACTGCTCCACCCATGCCCAACCATCGATGAACGAAGAATCCACCATTTTGCTCAATGTCGACCTCGGCGAGCGCAGCTATCCGATTGCCATCGGCCCGTCCCTGCTCGACGATGCGTCGCTGCTGGCGCGCCACGTCAACGGCGGCAAGGTCGCCATCGTCACCAACACCACCGTCGCGCCGCTGTACCTCGAGCGCGTGGAAACGGCGCTGCGCGCCGCCGGCAAGCAGGTGATGTCGGTGGTGCTGCCCGACGGCGAAGAGTTCAAGAACTGGGCCAGCCTGATGCAGATCTTCGACACCCTGCTGGCCAACAAGGCCGACCGCAAGACCACGCTGATCGCCCTCGGCGGCGGCGTGATCGGCGACCTTACCGGGTACGCCGCCGCCAGCTATATGCGCGGCGTGGACTTTATCCAGGTGCCCACTACCTTGTTGTCGCAGGTCGATTCGTCGGTGGGCGGCAAGACCGGCATCAACCATCCGCTGGGCAAGAACATGATCGGCGCGTTTTACCAGCCGCGCGCGGTGATTGCCGATACGTCCACCCTGGAAACCTTGCCCGACCGCGAACTGTCGGCCGGCCTGGCCGAGGTGATCAAGCACGGCGCCATCATCGACGCCGCGTTCTTCGACTGGATCGAAGCCAATATCGGCCTGCTGATGGCGCGCGACAAGGGCGCCCTCGCGTATGCCATCGCCCGCTCGTGCGAAATCAAGGCCGAGGTCGTGCGCCAGGACGAGCGCGAAGGCGGCTTGCGCGCCATCCTCAATTTCGGCCACACGTTCGGCCACGCCATCGAGGCCGGCCTCGGCTACGGCGCATGGCTGCACGGCGAAGCCGTCGGTTGCGGCATGGTAATGGCGGCCGACCTGTCGCACCGCATGGGCCTGATCGAGGCGCCGTCCGTGGCGCGCGTGCGCGCGCTGGTGGCGGCGGCCGGCCTGCCCGTCAAGGCGCCCGACCTGGGCACCGAGCGCTGGCTGGAGCTGATGGAAGTGGACAAGAAGAACGAAGGCGGCGCCATCAAGTTCATCCTGCTCAAGCCGCTGGGCGCGCCCAGCATCACCAACGCGCCGCAGGAATTGCTGCTGGCCACGCTGGCCGCCCACGTTTAAGGTCATGCCATGCTGCCCGAAGAATTCCTAGCTCCCTATGCGGCCCATTCGGCGGGCGGCGCCGGTCGCCTGCACGCGGAGGCGGCGCACGCGTCGCGCAGCCAGTTCCAGCGCGACCGCGACCGCATCATCCATTCGTCGGCGTTCCGCCGGCTCGAATACAAGACTCAGGTTTTTCTTAACCACGAAGGCGACCTGTTCCGCACCCGCCTCACGCACAGCCTGGAAGTGGCGCAGGTGGGCCGCTCCATCGCGCGCAATCTGCGCCTGAACGAAGACCTGGTGGAAGCGATTTCGCTGGCGCACGACCTGGGCCATACGCCGTTCGGCCACGTGGGCCAGGATGTGCTCAACGAGTGCATGAAGGATTACGGCGGCTTCGAGCACAACCTGCAAAGCCTGCGCGTGGTGGACGAGCTGGAAGAACACTATGGCGCGTACAACGGCCTGAATTTGATGTTCGAAACGCGCGAGGGCATCCTCAAGCACTGCTCGCTGCCCAATGCCCGTCAGCTGGGGCCGGTGGCGATCCGCTTCATCGAGCGTACCCAACCGTCGCTGGAAGCGCAGCTGACCAACCTGGCCGACGAAATCGCCTACAACAGCCACGACATCGACGACGGTTTGCGTTCCGGCCTGATCACCATCGAGCAGTTGCAGCAGGTCGATTTCTTTGCCCGTTTGTACCAGGACGTGCAGCAGACGTTCCCGGGACTGACGGGCCGGCGCGCCATCTACGAAACGCTGCGCCGCCTGATCACGGCGCTGGCGGACGACCTGATCGTCACCTCGAGCGCGCTGCTGGCCGACGTGGCGCCGCGCAATCTCGACGACGTGCGGCTGGCGCCCCCGCTGATCCGTTTTTCCGATCCCATGCGCAAGGATGCGACCGAGCTCAAGCGCTTCCTGCGCGAGAACCTGTACCGCCACTACAAGGTCAACCGCATGCGCGTGAAGGCCAGCCGCATCGTGCGCGAGCTGTTCGATTCCTTCATGGCGGAACCGGTGCTGCTGCCGCCCGATTACCAGGACAAGTCCGGCGCTGCGGGCGACCTGAGCCGGCAAGCGCGCAAGATTGCCGACTATATTGCCGGCATGACCGACCGCTACGCGATCCGCGAACACCGGCGCCTGTTTTCACTCGAAGAGCTCTGATCTGGCGCAAGCGGGTGCCGCTTGACAAGGTACGGTGCGCGGCAGACCATGAAGATCCGCCTCACCCTATTTCACGCCAGGAGCGATCATGGAAGCCGACGTTATCGAACGGTTCAAGGAAGTCAGGCAAAGCATGTCCGACCAGTGCAGCAGCAAGGTGGACGTTGCTACTTTGCGCGGTGAAATCGCTGAGCAGTTCGGGCAGGTGTACGTTCGGTTTGCGGAAGTGGACATTAAAATGACACGCATGGAATCCAATCTCATCAAGTGGTTTGTCGCTACTTCGTTTGCCTTGGTCAGCGTTACCTTCGCCATCGCCCGCTACGTCCACTGAGCGCCGCACCAAGCCTCCATGGCGGCGTTGCAGCTCCCCGCCGTACTGGCGTATTGGCGTACCGGCGTACTGTCTTCGTCGCTGCGCCTTGTCCTGAAGTCCAGGCGAGGCGCGCTACCGCTTCAGAAATCCATGCGCTGCTGCGCCACCTTGCCATCCCCCACCAACTCCAATAACAGCTTCTTGATCGGCGCCGGCAGGGCGGCGTCCGCCAGCCGGGTCGCATCGACCCAGACGTAAGTCGCTTCGGCAGCCATGGCCAGGCGCCGCGCCAGCGTGACACGGTACGGCGCGATGTGCAGCTTGTAATGGGTAAAGACATGCGTGACCGTCGACAGCCGCTCGTACGCTTCCATCTCCCCGAATTTCCCCACCGTCTGCAACAGCAATCCATGGTCCGCGGCCGGCACGCGGTCGTCCCCGGCCAGCACGTGGCCGTCCAGTTCCGGCAGCGACAGCAGGCCGCCCCAGATGCCGGTGGGCGGGCGCTGTTCGAGCAGCACTTGGCCGCCATCGACGATGGCCAGCATCAGCGCATGTTTTTCGGGCGAGGTTTTTTTCGGTTTGCGCACCGGCAGTTCGCGCGTGCGGCCCGTGGCGTACGCCACGCAGCGCGTTTGCATCGGGCAGCGCTCGCACGCCGGATTGCTGCGCGTGCACAGCGTGGCGCCCAGGTCCATCAGCCCCTGCGTGTACGCCTCGATGCCTGCGTCGGGCAGCAGCGCCTCGGCGCGGCGCCACATGGCTTCCTCGGTCTTGCGCTCGCCGGGAAACGTGTCGATGCCGAACACGCGCGCGAACACGCGCTTGACGTTGCCGTCCATGATGGCCGCGCGGGTGCCGCTGGAAAACGCCGAGATCGCCGCAGCGGTCGAGCGGCCGATGCCGGGCAGCTCGGCCAGCAGCGCTGGATCGGACGGGAACACGCCATCGTACTTGTCCACCACGCACTGCGCGCACTTGTGCAGGTTGCGCGCGCGCGTGTAGTAGCCCAGGCCGCTCCACTGCGCCATCACGTCCTCGACCGGCGCTGCGGCCAGATCGCGCAGCGTGGGAAAGCGCTCGAGGAAACGCGCGTAATAGCCGAGCACGGCGGAGACCTGGGTTTGCTGCAACATGATTTCGGACAGCCACACCAGGTAGGCGTCGCGCGTGTTCTGCCAGGGCAAGGCATGGCGGCCATGCTGTTTTTGCCAGGCGATCAGTGCTGCGGAAAAGCTGGGGTCGGCGTAGTGTTCGACTGCGGTGTACTTCATTGTGTCCTTGGATATCACTGGGTGTAGCGGGGGAAAGTGAGGCGGCGTGTCAGGCAGCGTGCAGGGCGGGGCGGTCCGCGTGATCGGCTTCGACGGCGCGGACGATGGCGTCCGCCAGTTGCTGCAGCTGCGTTTTCTGGTCTTCCAGCGCGCGTTGCGCGGCTTCCTGCGCGGCGATTTTATGCTCCAGGCTGTCGGTGGCGTCGTGGATGCGCTGGATCGATGCCTGCCGGTATTTGAGCTGGTCCTTGTGCTGGCGGATCTGCGCTTCCAGCGGCGCCATGATCACCTTGAGCCATGCTTCGGCGTCGTTGTTGGCCGCCTTGAAACAGCCGCGCACGCGCGAGGCGATGGTGTCGAAAAATTTTTCCATCAGCACCACGCGGCTGGTGGTGATCAGGGTGGCGGTGCCAAACTGTTTATAGTAAATCGCTTCGATGCCGGCGATCTCGTCGCGGTACGGGGCCAGCGGGAACGGCGCGGGCAGCGCCAGGCTCATGCCGTGTTCGCTGGCAAAGCGGCGCACCATCACGCCCATCATCTCGCAGATTTCCACCGTCTTGCTGTCCGCCGCATCGAGGTGCACGCGGATGCGCTCGAAATACTGGCGCACCGCCTCGCGCACGCCCAGGAAAAAGCGGCTGCGCTGCATCTGCTCGCGCACCAGGTCGATGTCGTCGCGCACGATGTCCATGCCGATGCTCGTGTACAGCTCGGCCGACAGGCGCGTAAACACGGAGCGCGTGGCTTGCAGCTTGAACAGGCTGGCGTCGAACTCGCGCTTTTCCACGTCGATGCGGCGCATCATGTGTTCGATCACGGTCTGGTTCTTGCCGCGCAGGCTGCGCAGTTCGTGCAACTGCTCGACGATGCCGCGCGCGCGGGCGCCCAGCATGGCCGCCTGGGCCGCGCCCAGCGCCTGCAGGTCGCCCTGCAGCTGGCGCCGCACGATGTCCTGCTTGGCGGGGATCAGTTCCTCGAACAGCGCCGCCTCCAGCGCCTGCAGGCGGCTGCGTGCGAGCAGGGCCGGGTCGTGCGTGATCTTGCCCACCAGCGCTTTTTGCGCGGACACGGGAAACACCTGGCGCGGCTCCACGGCCAGCACGTGCACCACGTTGGCTTGCTGGCGCGCGATCTCGTCGTCGACCTCGGCCTCGGTGCGCAGCTCGTCCCACATGCTGTCGATCTTGTTGAGCACGACCATGCGACCGGCGCCGGCGCCGATGTGGTGGCGCCACACCTCGATGTCGCTGCGGGTCACGCCCGTGTCGGCGGCCAGGATGAACAGCACGGCGTGGGCGTTGGGGATCAGGTTGAGCGTCAGCTCGGGCTCGGTGCCGATCGCATTCAGGCCGGGCGTATCGAGGATCACCAGTCCCTGTTTGAGCAGCGGATGCGGGAAGTTGATGATCGCGTGGCGCCACAGGGAAATCTCCACCATGCCGTGCTCGTCCAGCGTGGCCGCCATGTCGGGATCTTCGTCGTCGTACAGGCCGTAGCGGCGCGCTTCCTCCACCGGCACCTGGCGCGTCATGCTGACCTGCTTGAACGTCTCGTGCATGTCGGCGCCGGCGTCCAGGTCGAGCGGCAGCACGGTCCAGGCGGCAGGCTGGTGGCGGTAGTCGCCGGTGGAGAGATTGTCGGCCCGGGTTTCGATGGGCAGCAGGCGCAGCGACGGCGGCAGGGCGGCATCGTACATCAGCTCGGTCGGGCACATGGTGGTGCGTCCGGCCGAGGAGGGCAGGATGCGCTGGCCGTAACCGGCAAAGAAGATAGCGTTGATCAGTTCCGATTTGCCGCGCGAAAATTCCGCCACGAAGGCCACCGACAGCTTGTCGTCGGCCAGCCGGCCCAGGGTGCGGGCGATGCGCTGCCCGGTGGCCGCGTCCAGCAGCGCGGCCTCGGCCACCCACGCCTGGTACGCCGTCAACGCGGTCACCACGCCCTGGCGCCAGTCGCTGTAGTGTTCGAAATCCCTGACCGTCATGGGCTGTGCCTTTATCTTGAAAACTATTTCTGACAATTCACGCAATAAAAGGTGGACCGCTGACCCTGCTTGATCTGGCGCACCGGCGCCGTGCACACCTTGCATGGCACGCCCGCCCGATCATAGACGAAATACGTCTGCTGGAAGTAACCGGACTGCCCATTGACGCTGATAAAGTCGCGCAGCGTGCTGCCGCCCTGCACGATGGCTTCGGCCAGGATGTCGCGGATCGCCTGCGCCAGCTTCTCGTAGCGCGCCAGGCTGATGCGGCGCGCCGGCGTTTTCGGGTTGATGCCGGCGCGGAACAGGCTTTCCGACGCATAGATGTTGCCGACGCCCACAACGATATCGCCGGCCAGCAGCACCTGCTTGATGGGCGCGCTGCGCCCGCGCGTCTGGTCGTGCAGCAGCTTGCCGGAAAAACCCGCTTCCAGCGGCTCTACGCCCAGCGCGCGCAGCAGCACATGGCTGTCGAGCGCGCCATCGGCAGCGTCATGCCACAGCACGGCGCCGAAGCGGCGCGGGTCTTTCATGCGCAGCACTTGCGGACCGCCATCCGCGCGCTCGACCACCAGGTCGAAATGGTCGTGCTTTTCCGGTTCGATGCCCGATTCCATGACCCGCAAGTGGCCGGACATGCCCAGGTGGATGATGAGCGTGCCGTGCTCGAAATGGACGAGCAGGTATTTGCCGCGCCGGCCGGTGCTGAGGACGGTGCGGCCGGCCAGCAATTGCTGCAGCTGGGCGGGGAAGGGCCAGCGCAGGCCCTCGCGGCGCAGCACCACGTCCTGCACGGTGCGCCCTTCGATATGGGGCGCGACGCCGCGCCGGGTGACTTCCACTTCTGGTAATTCTGGCATCTGCGGGACTGACCTCTCGATAATGGGGGAGGAAACTGGCTCAAGCGGAATATTTGGTTACACTAGTCAAAAGACGCAAGGCCCTGGTTGCGCGTAAAATTAATCCGACCCGCAGCCATGCGCTTTTGTTGCAATGCGCTCCCTAGACCAGCCAGGATGTTCACTTGAAAAACGCTTTCGCCATTGTAACCCTCTCCGCCTTGCTGTCGGCGTGCGCCATGGCGCCGCAGAAGCCGGCCGCGGCCGCCGCCACGCCGTCGGACAAGCTGGAGAGCGCCCCGACTGCGGACGCCGACGTTTCCGCGCCGGAAGTGTTGCCCAATAACGAGCTGACTGGCGACATGTTGTACCGCATTACCCGCGCCGAGCTCGAATTCAAGCAGGGTGAATGGCAGGGACCGTTCGTGACCATGATGGCGCTGGCACAGCAGACGCGCGACCCGCGCCTGGCCCAGCGCGCCACCGAAATCGCCATGGTGGCCAAGCAGGGCAGCGAAGCGATGGCCGCCAGCCGCCTGTGGCGCAGCCTGGCCCCCGATTCGGATGAGGCGGCCCAGTACTTCCTCGGCTTTGCCGTGCTCGGTAACGACCTGGCCGAAGTGGAACCGATTTTTGCCCGCCGCCTGCAGGCGGTGCAGGGCCCCGCGCGCGCGGTGGCCATGTTCCAGATGCAGCAGTTGCTGCAGCGGGCGCAGGACAAGGCCGCCGCGTTTGCGCTGCTCGAACGGGTGCTGGCGCCGTACGACGCCATGGCGGAAAGCCACCTGATCCTGGCCCAGGGCGCATTTGCCGTCAATGACACGGCCCGCGCCCGTACCGAAGCCGACCGGGCTGCCGCCCTGAAACCCGATTCCGAACTGGCGGTGATGACGCAAGCCCAGGTCTCGGGCGATATCGACATCGCCCTCAAGCGCCTCAACGACTTCCTCGACAACTATCCCAAGGCCCGTGAAGTGCGCGGCGCCTATGCCCGGGTGCTGATCGACGCCAAGCAGCCGGAAGCGGCGCGCCAGCAATTCCTGGTGCTGCTCAAGGACCAGCCGGACAACCTGGCCACGCTGTATGCGCTGGGCGTGATGGCCATGCAAAGTAACGACCTGGCCGGCGCAGAAACCTATTTCACCCGCTTTGTCACCGTGCTCGACGAGATTCCCAACGACGAGCGCGACGTCACCAAGGTGCTGCTGATGCTCACCCAGCTGGCCGAGCAGCGCGGCGATCTCGACACCGCCATCAAGTGGCTCGACAAGGTCGACCGCAGCGACGAAAAGCTGTACCTGGCCGCGCGCCTGAAGTGGGCGGTGCTGACGGCCCGCCAGGGCAGGCTCGACGCAGCGCGCAAGGAGCTGAGCGAGCTGACCGCCAACGGCGCCGACGAGCAGGCGCAGATCTTCCAGACCGACGCCCAGGTGCTGCGCGACGCCGGCGACACCACCACGGCCTACATGGTGCTGCAAAACGCCGTCAAGCGCTATCCGGACAATCCCGACCTGCTGTACGACTTTGCGCTGAGCGCCGAAAAAGTGGGCAAGACGGACCTGATGGAGCAGGCGCTGCGCCAGGTGATGATCGCCGCGCCCGACAACCAGCACGCCTACAACGCGCTCGGCTACTCGCTGGCCGAACGCAACGAACGTTTGCCCGAGGCGCAGGCGCTGGTGGAGCAGGCGCTGAAAATGGCGCCCGGCGATCCGTTCATCATGGACAGCATGGGTTGGGTACAATTCCGCATGGGTAACCTGCAGGAAGCGGAAAGCACGCTGCGCCGCGCTTACGCGGTGCGTCCCGATCCCGAGATCGCCGTGCACCTGGGCGAAGTGCTGTTTGCCAGCGGTGACGTCGATGGCGCCCGCAAGCTGTGGCAGGAAGCCTATAGCAAGGACCCGAAAAACGATGCGCTGAAAAACACCCTGGCGCGCCTCAACCAAAGCTTGAAGACCGACCGAACCAACTGATGAATTTTTCTTCCCTACGACGCGCCACGCCGGCGCTGGCCCTGGCAGCTGCGCTGTCGCTACTGGCCGGCTGCGCCTCCGCTCCCCGTTCGACGGCCGCCGTGGCCGCTTATCAGGACAGCATCGAATTGAACGGCCGCATCGGCGTCAGCTTCAGCCGCGACGGCAAGAAGGAAGCGCTCAACGGCAACTTCAACTGGGTGCAAAGCCCGTCCCGCACCGATGTCAGCCTGATTTCGCCCACCGGCCAGATCCTGGCCCAGATCAACGTCACGCCCACGTCCGCCACGCTGCAGCAAAGCGGCCAGGCGCCGCGCACCGCGCCCGATATCGACAGCCTGACGCGCCAGACCCTGGGCTGGACCCTGCCCGTGAGCGGCCTGCGCGACTGGCTGCAAGGCTATGCCACTGACAGCGACGGCAAGCGCTTTACGGCCTCGCCCGCCAACGACAGCGTGGTCACGCGCGACGGCTGGAAGATCGATTACCTGGGCTGGCACGATGACGCGGCCGCCATGCCGCAACCGCGCCGCATCGACGTCACCCGCCTGGCGCTGGGCCAGCAGGTGGACGACATGTCGATCCGCATCGTGATCGACCCCGCCACGCCTGCGCCATGAACCAGTTGCTGAACTGCCCGGCGCCGGCCAAGCTCAATCTGTTTTTGCACGTCAACGGCCGCCGCGCCGACGGCTACCACCTGCTGCAAACCGTGTTCCAGCTGGTGGACCACGGCGACACGCTGCACTACATGCTGCGCGCCGACACGGCGCTGCGGCGCGTGACGGCGCTCGACGGCGTGCCGGAAGAGAGCGATCTGATCATCCGCGCCGCCAGGCTGTTGCAGGCCGAAGTATGGCGCCGCACGGGCGCGCTGCCGCGCGGCGTCGATATCGCCATCGACAAGGTGCTGCCCATGGGCGGCGGCCTCGGTGGCGGGTCGTCGGATGCGGCCACCACGCTGATGGCGCTCAACCGTTTATGGCAGGCAGGCTTGACTCGGCAGGAGCTGATGGCGCTGGGCCTGCCGCTGGGCGCCGATATCCCGTTTTTCATCTTTGGCGAAACCGCGTTTGCCGAAGGGGTAGGGGAGGATTTGCAGCCGGTAGCGGCCCCGCAGTGCTGGTACGTGGTGATCGAGCCGGGCGTGCAGGTACCGACCGCCGCAATTTTTTCGTCAGAACATTTGACAAGAGCCACGCCGGTGATTAAGATAACGGACTTTTCCAGACACATCGAAAATCACAACGATTTAAGTGGGTTTGGTCGAAACGACTTGCAGCAAGTGGCAATGAATTTGTTCCCGCCGGTAGCAGAAGCGGTAGAATGGCTCAGTGCTTACGGTGACGCCAGGATGACTGGCTCCGGTGCTTGCGTGTTCAGTGCGGTGGCAAACGAGGACGAAGCGGATGCGGTGCTTGCGAAAGCGCCGACCAAGTGGAAAACCTGGAAGGCGCCAGCGCTGAAACGCCATCCGATCATCGACCTGCTGTGAGTGAGAAAAAAGATTTTGCTTAGCGTGAAAATGGCTGTATAATATCGGCCTGTAGCGACAAGTAGCAAGTTGCGTAGGGGAATCGCCAAGCTGGTTAAGGCACTGGATTTTGATTCCAGCATACCAAGGTTCGAATCCTTGTTCCCCTGCCATTCGTTTTGTCTGGAACCGTCGAGGCATCAGTCTCCGGCCAGGTAGAGCAAAAATGCCGGGCCCAGCGCTCAGCATTCAACTGTACAGCGCCGCGCGGCACCATCGTTGCGCAGGCGATCTTCAAAAATTTCTTCTACTATCTCTGGGACTCCCAATGGCTTACGAAAACCTGATGGTTTTTACCGGCAACGCTAATCCTGCGTTGGCAGAAGGAGTCGCAAAAAATCTCGGCATTCCCCTCGGCAAAGCAAACGTTTCGAAATTCTCGGACGGCGAAGTCATGGTCGAGATTAACGAAAACGTGCGTGGTAAAGACGTGTTCGTCCTGCAGTCGACTTGCCAACCCACCAACGACAACCTGATGGAACTGATCCTGATGGTCGACGCGCTCAAGCGTGCGTCCGCCGGTCGTATCACTGCCGCCATTCCTTACTTCGGTTATGCCCGCCAGGATCGCCGCCCCCGTTCGGCGCGCGTTGCGATCTCGGCCAAGGTCGTGGCCAATATGCTGGAAAAAGCCGGCGTCGAACGCGTCCTGATCATGGATCTGCACGCAGACCAGATCCAGGGCTTCTTCGATATCCCGGTGGACAATATCTACGCGTCGCCGATCCTGCTGGGCGACCTGCAGAAAAAGAACAACGAAGACCTGCTGGTGGTCTCGCCGGACGTCGGCGGCGTGGTGCGCGCCCGCGCGCTGGCCAAGCGCCTCGGTTGCGACCTGGCCATCATCGACAAGCGTCGCCCGAAGGCCAACGTGTCCGAAGTGATGAACATCATCGGTGAAGTCGAAGGCCGCAACTGCGTGATCATGGATGACATGGTCGACACCGCCGGCACCCTGGTCAAGGCTGCGGAAGTATTGAAAGAGCGCGGCGCCAAGAAAGTCGTGGCGTATTGCACCCACGCCGTGCTGTCCGGTCCCGCCATCGAGCGCATCACCAGTTCGTCGCTGGACGAGCTGGTCGTGACCGACACCATTCCGCTGTCGGACGCGGCCAAAGCCTGCGGCAAGATCCGTCAGCTGACGTGCGCGCCGCTGCTGGCCGAAACGTTCAAACGCATCATCAAGGGCGATTCCGTGATTTCGCTCTTCATCGACTAAGCCTCGGCTCAGCGACAAGTTTGACTGGCGGCGCACCCGGTTTACCGGTTGCGCCGTGTTGGTTTATACGGTTTTCCCGGTTTCATGAGCGCGGTGCGCTCATTTTCGAAGCACCCTGGTCGCGGGGGCTTCATAACACGGGGCGCAAGCCCTGTTATTTTTGGAGTATCACATGAAAGTTGTTGCATTCAAACGCGAATTGCAAGGTTCCGGAGCGAGCCGCCGCCTGCGTAATTCGGGCCAAACCCCTGGCATCATCTACGGCGGTACCGAAGCGCCAGTGACCATCTCGCTGGACCACAACGCGCTGTACCACGCGCTGAAAAAAGAAGCGTTCCACTCGTCGATCCTGGATCTGGAAATCGACGGCAAAGTACAAAAAGTGCTGCTGCGCGACTTCCAAGTCCACGCATACAAGCAACTGGTGCTGCACGCTGACTTCCAGCGCGTCAACGCGTCGGAAAAACTGCACGTGAAAGTTGCTCTGCACTTCGCCAATGCCGACGTGTCGCCAGCAGTCAAGCTGCACGGCGCGACCATCAGCCACGTGCTGAACGAAATCGAAATCGAATGCCTGCCAGCCGACCTGCCAGAATTCGTGACCGTCGACCTGACCAACGTTGATGTTGGTACCTCGGTCCACGTGTCCGACCTGACCCTGCCAAAAGGCGTGACCGCGATCACCCACGGTAACGACCTGACCGTTGCTACCGCATCGATCCCGGCTGGCCAGGTTGCTGCTGAAGCTGAAGCCGCTGCTGAAGAGCCTAAGAAGTAATCTGACGAAGTGATCTAACTTCTTGTCGGAAAAACCCGCCTGCGTATGCCGGCGGGTTTTTTTTCGTCTGCGATAATCACGTTTTATTTGACTGAATTGACTGTTATGCCCATCCGCCTCATCGTCGGCCTCGGCAATCCCGGCGCCGAATACGAACAAACCCGCCACAACGCCGGCTTCTGGCTGGTGGACAATCTCGCCAACGACAGCGGCGCCCGCCTTAACCGCGAAACCAAGTACAACGCGCTGATGGCCAAAACGTCCATCTCCGGCCAGGAAGTGTATTTGCTCGAGCCGCAGACCTATATGAACCGCTCGGGCCAGTCGGTGGGCGGCCTGTGCCGCTTTTTCAAGATCAATCCCGACGAAGTGCTGGTCGTGCATGACGAACTGGACCTGATGCCCGGCATCGCGCGCCTGAAAAAAGGCGGTTCCGCTGGCGGCCACAACGGCCTGAAGGACATCACTGCCGCGCTGGGCACGCAGGATTACTGGCGCTTGCGCCTGGGCATCGGCCATCCGCGCACGCTGAGTCTGCAGCAGCAGGTGGCCGACTTCGTGCTGCACCGTCCGCGCCGCGAAGACCAGGACCTGATCGAGCAGGCCATCGACAAGTCGCTGCTGGTGATGCCGGCCATCGTCGAAGGCAAATTCGAAGCTGCCACCATGAAATTGCACACGGCATGATGGTAAGCTGGGGGAATCTTTCCCTCAGCTAAGGACACCATCGATGACGCTCCGCCCGCTTTCCGCCCTGTTTGCCGTCCTGTTTGCCACCTCGTTGTCCGTGCCCGTGATGGCGCAGGATGCGCAAGCGGTCGCCACCGGCATCGACCGCATGTATCCCAAGCTCGACGCGATCTACAAGGACTTGCACGCCCATCCCGAGCTGGCGTTCCAGGAAGTGCGCACGGCCGGCAAGCTGGCCGCCGAAATGCGCGCCATCGGCTTCCAGGTCACGGAAAAAGTGGGCCGGACGGGCATCGTCGCCATTTACAAGAACGGCCCCGGCCCGACGGTGCTGGTAAGGACCGAGATGGACGGCCTGCCGATGGAGGAAAAGTCGGGCTACGCGTATGCCAGCAAGGCGCATGCCCAGCTCGACGGCAAGGACACGATGGTGGCCCACAGCTGCGGCCACGACGTCCACATGACGGCCTGGCTGGCCACGGCGCGCACGCTGGTGGCCATGAAATCGCAGTGGCAGGGCACTTTGATGTTCATCGGCCAGCCGGCCGAGGAAATCGTGTCCGGCGCCAAGGCGATGCTGGCGGACGGCTTGTTCGAGCGTTTCGGCAAGCCCGATTATGCGTTTGCGCTGCACTCGTGGCCGCACGCATACGGCACCATCGGCTACAACAGCGGCCCCGTGTCGTCCAACTCGGACGCCATCGAAATCACCTTCAAGGGCCGCGGCGGCCACGGTTCGGCGCCGGACAAGGCGCTCGACCCGGTCACCATTGCCGCCCGCTTCGTGGTCGACGTGCAGACCGTGATCAGCCGCGAAAAAGATCCCAAGGAATTCGGCGTGGTGACCATTGGCGCCATCAACGGCGGCAGCGTGGGCAACATCATTCCCGACAATGTCAAAGTGCGCGGCACCATCCGCACCTACACCCCGGCCGTGCGCGACAAGATCCTGGCCGGCGTGCGGCGCGTGGCCAATGCGTCGGCCGCGATGGCGGACGCGCCCGCGCCGGACGTGGAACTGATTCCCGGCGGCGCGGCCATCGTCAACGACGAGGCGCTGACCACGCGCACCGCGACCGTGCTGAAGCAGGCGTTCGGCGACGACAAGGTGTGGCGCATGCCGGCCATGACGGCCAGCGAGGATTTCTCGCAGTTCGCCAACGCCGGCATACCCGCCATGTTCTTCTTTACCGGCGTGTATGCGCCGCAAGCGGTGGCCGAGGCCGACAAGCCGGGCGGCAAGCCGATAGCCTTCAACCACTCGCCTTATTATGCGCCGGTGCCGGAGCCGTCGATCAAGACGGCGGCCCAGGCCATGAGCCTGGCGGTGCTGAACGTGCTGGCCCATCCGGCCAAATAGCCGTCAAACTTGCGGGCGCAGCAGGCGCCTTACCATGCACGCCAGCACGCCCGTGCCCCGGCAATAGCGCGTCTGCGGCGCCGGGCGTCGATGCGCGTTCGTGGATGCATCGGGCCAGGTTTGCCGAAGGTAAGACGTCAGCCCACTATTTGCTGCTATTGATCCACCCGGTCACGCGCGACTCCAGGATGGGCAGCGGCAGCGTGCCGTCGCCGATAATAAATTCGTGGAATTTTTGATAGCTGAACTTGTCGCCCAGCGCCTGCCGCGCCCGTTCGCGCAGGGCCAGGATCTTGAGCGAGCCGATTTTATAACTGAGCGCCTGCGCCGGCCAGACCATGTCGCGTTCGAGCTGGTTTTTGGCGCGCGCATGGTCCCAGCCCAGCGTGTCGACCAGGTAGGCGATGGCCTGCTCCCGGCTCCAGCCCTTGGCGTGCATGCCGGTATCGACCACCAGCCGCGCCGCGCGCAGCATCTCGGCATTCAGGTGGCCGTAATACGCGGCCGGGTCTTCGTATAAACCCAGTTCGCGGCCCAGGGTTTCCGCGTACAGGGCCCAGCCCTCGGTGTAGGCTGCGCTGTTGGGGTTCTCGGTGCTGAACTTTCTAAAGTCGGGCAAGTCCAATTCCTTGAGCAGCGCGGCATGCAGATGATGGCCGGGCACGCCTTCATGCAGGAACAGGCTTGCCATGTCCACCCGGCTGTACTTGCGGGCGTCGTTCACTACCGGCCAGAACACGCCCGGGTGCGAGCCATCGGCCGCTGGCGGCGTGTAGTGGTCGGAGGCGGTGGCGCGCGTGAGCGCCGGCTCCAGGTGTAACTCCAGCCTGGCCTTGGGCAGCACGGCAAAGTAGGCCGGCAGCTTGGCCTGCACCTGGTCGTACAGGGTACGGTAGGCGTCCAGCACTTGTTCGTCGGTGGTGAAACTGCGGTATTTGTCCTGCGCATAAACCCACTGCGCCAGCTGCTTTTCCGGGCCCGTGTAGCCCAGCCTGGGGCCGAGCGCGGTCAGCTGCTGTTCGATGCGCGCCACTTCCTTCAAGCCCAGCGCATGCACGTCGTCGGCCGTCAGCGGCAGGTTGGTGCTGTCCTGGATGCGCGCCGCATACCAGGCGGTACCGTCAGGCATGGCGCTCCAGCCGGTGCTGCTGCGGCTGGCCGGCAGGTATTCGCGGTCCAGGAAATTGACCAGGCGCGTGAGCGCAGGCGCGATGCCGTTCTCCACCGCGCGGCGGTAGCCGGCCGTCAGTTGCTGGCGGTCGGTGGCGCTGAACTCCTGCGGCAGGCGCAGGATCGGCGAGTAATACACGCTGTTCTCATACGATGCGGCGCGCAGGTTCTGGAACTGGGGCAGCATGGCTATCGTAATTGCCTTCGGCTGCACCACGCCGGCGCGCATGCCTTGCTTCATGTTGGCAATGGCCTGGTCGATCCACGCGGGCAGCTGGTTCAGGCGGCTCAGGTAGGCCTGGTACTGTGGGACGGTGTCCAGCGGCTGCGAGCCGGTGCCGCCCGCGTAGTTGGCCAGCGTGCTGGGCACGTTGTCGAACTGGTTGAGCGGCAGCAGGTGTTCCGGGAACGGTTCCAGCAGCAGGGCATTGCCCAGTTCATAGGCCAGCAGGTCGTAAGTGAGCTGGTCCTGGGTGCCGAGCTGGTCGCGGCGCACGGCCGCCAGCTGCTTTTGCATGTGCCGGTACAGCGTGAATTGCCGGGCGCGCACGGCGGGCGCGATCGCCAGCCCCAGTTGGTCGTCGTAGCGGCTGTCGCCGTTGGCGGTGGCAAACAGCAGCGGATCGAACCTGCAGCGCGCTTCATGAAACGTTGCCGCCAGACGGGCCAGCTGTTTGTGCGCCTGGCTGGCCCGGGCGCTGGTCGTGGCGGCGGCATGCGCTGCCGGTGCGGGCAGCAGGGCCAGCCCTCCCAGCAGCAGGCTGGCGGTCAGGAGGGAAGTGCGCAGCGGCTGGCCGCAATCAAAAGAAGGCATGGCGTTCCTGTACTGGGGGCTGATATCAGGCGGCAAGTCTAGCACCAACCCGGGCCCCGCAGTACAGCAAGCGGCACGGCTTAATGGCCGGCTTAATTGTCAGCGCGCAGGCCGCCGTCCACCACGCGCACGCGGTCGCCTTCGCGCCAGGCAGGCTGCTCGGTTTGATGGATGGTGCGCAGCGAGCCATCGTTGAGGCGCACGGCAATATCGTAGCTGCGGGAGGCCTTGACCCGGCCTTCGACCTGGTTGCCCGCCACCGCGCCGCCGATGGCGCCCGCCACCGTGGCCAGCTTGCGGCCATTGCCGCTGCCGACCTGGTTGCCCAGCAGGCCGCCCAGGATGGCGCCGCCGGCCGCACCGACGCCGCTGCCCTCGGCGCGCTGGTCCACCGTGTTGATGGACTCGACCACGCCACAGCTATGGCATACGGCCGGGGCGCTCTTGACGGGCGTGTGCCTGACGACGGGCGGCTTTTCACGGACCGGCTCGCGGGCTGGTTCACGGACCGGCTCACGCACGGCCGGCCGCGCCGGCTCGCGTACCGGTTCCGGCGCCTGTGCCACTGGCGCTGCGACGGGCGCCGTGATCGGCGCCGGCACCGACGCGGCGTCCTGCTGGGCCACGATGGGCGCCACGTTGGCGGCGCCCGGTTCCTGGGTCTTGCTCTCGGACGAGGGTAGCCAGCCCATCATGGCAGCGACGCCCACGCCGGAGACGAGGACCACGGCCGCAGCTGCGGCCAGGATCATGGGATGCATCGAGGATTTGTTGGTGTTGTTATTCATGGTGTGTCCTTTACTGAGTGATGGCATGACTGACAGACAAGTAACGCGCTCGCTGCCGATTCGTATGACGCAGATTCCGTATCAAATGTAAGCAATTGTTCCTAAAACACATTTCTGCATCTGTGCGGACAGCGCGGTTTTTTTGAAGAGTGGGGGCGGGGGAGGTACAATGCACCCTTGAACGCTTTAGATTAAATAACGAAGCACGAATTTCAAAAAAACGCCGTTCAGGCCGTTTTTCACCAGCCGCTTGCCGGCGCTATTGATTATTAAAGGTTTTCCATGAGTCTCCAATGCGGCATCGTCGGCCTGCCTAACGTCGGCAAGTCCACCCTGTTCAACGCCCTGACCAAAGCGGGCATCCCGGCCGAAAACTATCCGTTCTGCACCATCGAGCCGAACGTCGGCGTGGTCGAAGTGCCCGATCCGCGCATGGCCGCACTGGCCGGCATCGTCAAGCCGGAACGCATGGTCAACGCCATCGTGGAATTCGTCGACATCGCCGGCCTGGTGGCCGGTGCCTCGCAGGGCGAGGGCCTGGGCAACCAGTTCCTGTCGCACATCCGCGAAACCGACGCCATCGTCAACGTGGTGCGCTGCTTCGAAGACGACAACGTGATCCACGTGTCCGGCAAGGTCAGCCCGCTCGACGATATCGAAGTGATCCAGACCGAGCTGGCGCTGGCCGACCTCGGTACCGTGGAAAAAGCCATCCACCGCGAAAACAAGAAATCGCGCTCGGGCGACAAGGATGCCGCCAAGCTGCTGGCCATCATGGAGCGCATCGTGCCACACCTGAACGAAGCCAAGCCGGTGCGCGCCATGGGCCTCGATGCCGACGAAATGGCCCTGATCAAGCCGCTGTGCCTGATCACCGCCAAGCCGGCCATGTACGTGGCCAACGTGTCCGACAGCGGTTTCACCAACAACCCGCTGCTCGACCAGCTGACCGCCTACGCCAAGACCCAGAACGCGCCGATCGTGGCCATCTGCGCGTCGATCGAAGCGGAAATCGCCGACCTGGACGACGCCGACAAGACCGAGTTCCTGGCCGACATGGGCATGGAAGAGCCGGGCCTCGATCGCCTGATCCGCGCTGCCTACAACCTGCTGGGCCTGCAGACGTACTTCACCGCCGGTGTAAAAGAAGTGCGCGCCTGGACCATCCGCGTGGGCGACACCGCGCCGCAGGCGGCCGGCGTGATCCACACCGACTTCGAGCGCGGCTTCATCCGCGCGCAAACCATCGCCTACGACGACTTCATCCAGTACAAGGGTGAAACCGGCGCCAAAGAAGCAGGCAAGATGCGCGCCGAGGGCAAGGAATACGTGGTCAAGGATGGCGACGTGTTGAACTTCCTGTTCAACGTCTAAGTCACGACGTATCAGTTTGACGTACTTTTCTGAAGAAGCCCTGTTGGTACAGGGCTTCTTTGTTTCAGGGGGTATCAGATGCGGTCGCTAGGTCTCAGGTTGGGCTGGGTACGAAAACGGGTA
>JBEVMD010000443.1:0-6281 GCA_040508835.1 Duganella sp.
GCAGGTCGGCCTGGCCGGCGCGCGCCAGGAACAGCATGCTGTCGATCATGCGGGCCAGCCGTTCGAGCTCCTCGATATTGGAAGCGATCAGCTGCTCGTACTCGGCAACACTGCGCGGCTGCGCCAGCAGCACCTGGCTTTGCCCCAGCAGGTTGGTGATCGGAGTGCGGAACTCGTGCGCCAGGTCGGCCGAAAAACCGGACAGGCGCGCATACCCTTCCTGCAGCCGCCCCAGCATGGCGTTCAGCGCGTCCACCAGCGGCACCAGTTCGGACGGCGCGCGGCCGGCGTCGAGCCGTTCCGCGTGCGGCAGGTGCAGCGCGCCGGGACGCACCCGGTCCGCGTGGGCGGCGATCCGGCGTAGCGGCCGCAGCCCGCGGTGCAGCATCACGCCCGCGCACAGCGCGGCGATCAGGGCGCTGACGGCGACGGCCGCCACGATCCGGCCCCGGTAGCCGGCCAGCATGGCGGTGCGTTCGGCGTACAGGCGGGCCACCACCACCGTGACTTGCGCCGGCATGGGCGCTGCCGCCCCCGCCCGGCCGTCGGCCAGGCGCGCGGCGCCGGCCACCACGCGGCCCGGTGCGCCATGGCTGCCGGTCCAGTCGGCGATGGCCGTGCGGTCGGGCGTGGCCGCCATCGCCGGCAGCGCACGCGGCGCGGCGGGAAACCGTTCGCCGCCGGCGTTGATGTCGGCCAGCACGGCGCCGTCCGGTCCGATGAAACGCACCAGCGAGTTTTCCTGGCCGCTCATGGTGTCGCGGAAAAAGTCGGGCTGCCTGCGCACCAGGTCGGCCGCGCCGGGACGGGCCAGCAGCAGCTGCACCTGGCGCAGCTTGCCCAGCAGCTGCAGGTCGTCGCGCCGTTCGATCTCGTCCACCAGCGTGCGGTACAGATAGGCGCCGAGCCCGGCCGCCGCCAGCGTCACGATCAGCATGAACAGGGCCGTCGTGCGCACCGTCAGCGACTTGTGCCAGGCGGGCCAGGCTGTCATGGGACCGCCTGCTCGACGTCGCACACATAGCCCATGCCGCGCCGGGTATGAATCAGCTTGTCGGGGAACGGGTCGTCGACCTTGCGCCGCAGCCGGCGCACGGCCACGTCGATGACGTTGGTGTCGCTGTCGAAATTCATGTCCCACACCTGGGATGCGATCAGCGCGCGCGACAGCACCTGCCCCTGGCGCCGCACCAGCAGGTGCAGCAGCGCGAACTCCTGCGCCGTCAGCACGATGGTGGTGTCGCCGCGCCGCACGCGCCGGCGCAGCACGTCGATTTCCATGTCGCCGATGGTCAGCAGGTCGTCCTCGCGCGCCGGGCCGCGCCGCAGCAGCGTGCGCACGCGCGCCACCAGTTCCACGAACGCGAACGGCTTGACCAGGTAGTCGTCGGCGCCCAGTTCCAGCCCGCGCACGCGGTCCTGCACTTCGTCGCGCGCCGTCAGGAACAGCACCGGCACCTGGCCGGTGGCGCGGTCGGCGCGCAGCGCGGCCAGCACCTGCCAGCCATCCATGCCGGGCAACATCACGTCCAGCACCACCAGCTCGATGCCGCCCTCGCGGGCCAGCGCCAGGCCGTCGCGGCCAGTGCGCGCCAGGCGCACGCCAAAGCCCGATTCGCTCAAGCCGCGCAGCAGGTAGTCGCCGGTTTTCGGCTCGTCTTCGATAATCAAAATGGTCATGGCGCCCGCACCGGTGAAACGGCCATTCTACCCCCGCCTGTTGCCGCGCTACATGACGAAAGTGTCATGTGGCCGTCAGGCTCGCGTGGGCGGATGGATGCCACACTGGCGCCCTGTTCAACCGACCGCAACCCACCATGCATCCACTCAGACATTTCGTTATCGCGCTGGCCCTGGCCGCCAGCTGCGCGCTGGCCGCCGCCACGCCCACCACGGCTGCGCCCAATCCGCTGAGCGTGCACGTGCTCGACCTGCAAACCGGCCAGCCCACGGCCGGCATCCGCGTCACGCTCGAGCAGCGCAGCGGCGACAGCTGGTCCCCGTTGGGCGCCGGCGTCACCGATGCCCACGGCCGCATTGCCGCGCTGTTTCCGTCCGACCGGCACATGGCGGCCGGCGACTACCGCATCGTGTTTGAAACCGGCGAGCACTTCAAGCAACAGCGCCAGGCCACGTTTTTCCCGCGCATCCCGGTCGAATTCACGGCCGACGGAAAGTCGCCCCACTACCATATTCCGCTGCTGCTGAGCCCATTCGGTTATTCGACCTATCGGGGAAACTAGCGCAAATAACGGGCCCGGCCGGCCAGGCCCGCCAGGCTGGCGCCACGTTCACGGGGCCGGCACCATTTGCACCACGACCTTGCCCCTGGCGCGGCCCTGCGCCAGGTAAGCGAGCGCCTGCTGCACCTGCGCAAACGGAAACACCCGGTCGATCACGGGGCGCAGGCTGCCGGCTTCCAGCAACCGGCCGATCTCGGCCAGTTGGTCGCCGTCGGGACGCACGAACATGAAGCTGTAGTCGGCGCCGCGCCGCCGCGCCAGGCGCCTGATCTTGCGGCTCAGTAGCCCCATCACAAAGCGCAGGACGGGGTTCAGGCCGCGCTTGCCGGCAAACTCGGCCGTGGGCGGACCGACCAGCGACACCACCCGGCTGCCGGGGCGCACGATGCGCAGCGCCTGTTCCAGGCCGTCGCCCTTGACCGTGCCCAGCACGGCGTCATAATCCTGCAGCACTTGCGTGAACGGCTGCTGCGTGTAGTCGATCGCCTCTCGGGCGCCCAGGCCGCGCACCAGCGCCATGTTGGCGGTGCTGGTAGTCGTGGCCACGTGCGCGCCCATGTGCGTGGCAAGCTGGATGGCAAACGTGCCGATGCCGCCCGCGCCGGCCGGGATGAAGATCCGCTGGCCCGGCTGCAGGTGCGCATGCTCGTGCAAGGCCTGCCACGCGGTCAGTCCCACCATCGGGATCGACGCGGCCTGCACGAAATCGAGGTTGGCGGGCTTGTGGGCGGCCAGGTGCGCGGGCACCGCGGCAAATTCGGCCAGCGCCCCGCGGCCGGTGTCGAACAGGCTGGCAAACACGGCGTCGCCCACCCTGAACCGGGTGACGCCCGCGCCCACGGCCACCACTTCGCCGGCCAGGTCGCTGCCCATCGTCGCAGGCAGCTCAAACCTGAGCAGCGGCTTGAACGCGCCTTGCGAGATCATATTGTCGATCGGGTTGAGGCCGGCCGCATGCACCCGCACCAGGATGTCGCCGGGCGCGACCGCCGGGCGGGAAACCTCGGCCAATGCCAACGCGCCGGACTTGCCGTACTTTTTCAGGATGAGCGCCTGCATGGCGGGCCTCAGCTGATTGCCACGCCATGCGCTGCCGGCAGCAGGCGCGGGGCAACGGTGCCGGTCTGGGAGGCGGCAAACAGCGCCAGGCGCGCCGCTTCATGGCGCGCGATCAGGGCCGCATCGGCCACCGACGGCAAGGTCAGCGTTTCGCCCTGGTCCAGGCCGGACAGCGCGGCATCGACCATGGCGTCGGCTGCCATCACGGTATCCGGCGCCAGCGCCGCCAGCGGCACACCGGACGGATCCCACAACTCGGTAGCAGTGGCGGCCGGCAGCACCGCTTGCACCTTGACGCCGGTGCCCGCGAGCTCGTGCTCGATACCGCGCGTAAAGGCCACCACGAACGCCTTGGTGCCGCTGTAGACGGCAGTGATCGGCAGCGAATGCAGGCCCAGTACCGATGCGACGTTGACGATCACGCCGGCGTTGCGCTGCTTGAATGCCGGCAGTACCGCGTGGGTCAGGCGGGTGAGCGCCGTGATATTGAGGGCCAGCTGCGACGCCAGGTCGTCCGCGCTGCTGCCGGTCAACGGCGCCAGGCGGGCAACGCCGGCGTTATTGACCAGTACGCTGACGGCCGGGTTGGTGGCCAGTACCCCGGCCACGCTGTCCTGCCCTGCCGTGGTGGCCAGATCGGCCACCAGTGGCGTGGCCTGCACGCCATGTTTGGCGGCCAGGGCGTTGGCCAGCGTGTGCAGGCGGTCGGCGCGGCGCGCGACCAGGACCAGGTCGTAGCCGCGTGCGGCAAAGCGGTCGGCATACACGGCGCCGATGCCGGACGAGGCGCCGGTAATCACGGCAACGGGACGGCCGCCGTTGGCAGCGATGGTGGTAGCGGTGGTAGACATGGTTTTTCCTTTGAAATGTCAAAATACAAAATATATATGACGATCATCATATTTATGTTTAAAAAAAACCGCCGACCATCAGTCGGCAGCCGGTGAAAACTGCTTGAGCGTGGCGGCGCACAACGCCGCCGACATGGCGGGATCATCGACCGCCCGCGCCAGCATGGTGGTACCGATCAGCGAGCACAGCAGCGCCATGGCCCGTTCGTGGGCACGCGCATCGCCCCAGTCCGGCATCTGCCGCGCCAGCAGGTCCACCATTTCCTTGATGTGCACCGTGGCCGCATGGCGCACGTCGGGCGCCTGGCGCGGCATTTCCGAGCCCAGCGCCGAGACGGGACAACCGTGCTCGATGGCGGCAATATGTTCGGGCGACAGGTAGGCCTGCATGATCGCCTGCAGCGCCTGCCCCGGCGGCGCGGCGGCCGCCAGCCTGCTTGCCAGCGCCACCGACTCGGCGCCGGCGCGGTCGCCGGCCTCGGCCAGCAGCGCGTCGCGCGAGGCAAAATGGGCGTAGAAGCCGCCGTGGGTGAGACCCGCTTCCTTCATGATGTCGGCCACCCCGGTGCCATCGTAGCCGCTGCGGCGGATGGCGCGCGAAGCCACCTCGACGATACGGTCGTGGGTGGCTTCCTTGCGGCTGCCGGCCGCGCGCTGGGGTAATTTTTTCTGCATGACGATCATCATATACAGGTATTGCGCCAGGCGCAAGCCAATCCGAGGTCCCGCCCCGGTTGGCCATGCACGTCAGATCGGCGCGCGCCAGGGCGTCACGCCGTCCCGTTCAGCGCCTTGAGCACCGTCTCCATCTGGTAGGGCTTGGCCAGGCAGCGATAACTGCCATGCTGACCGGCCAGCAGCGACGGCGCCGTATAGCCCGAGGTCAGCAAGATGGTCAGTCCCGGGTACAGCCAGCGCACGGTATCGGCCAGTTGCAGGCCGGTCATGCCGGGCATCATGATGTCGGAGAACACGGCGTCGATGTCGTTGTGCCCGGCCAGCGCCTGCAAGGCGGCGTCGGCCGAGTACACCACCACGGCTGCCAGCCCCTGGCATTCGAGCAGCGCGCCCGCCAGGTCGGCCAGGTCGCGTTCATCGTCGACCACCAGCACCTTGCGCACGCCAGTTGCGGGAGCCGGCGCCGGCGCGCGGGCCGGCGCGGTGCTATCGGGCGGCGGCCCGGTCCCCGCTGAGGACCAGTGGATCGTGGTGGCGGTTTGCATGAGGTTCCTTTATTGATCGTTCGGGATGCTGGTGCGATGCGGCATCTTCACCGCCCACGCGGTGCCGTCGGCGGGATTGGATTCGAACCCGATACCGCCGCCATGCACGGCAGCGATTGCCCCACTGGCGCAGGCTGTCGCCCCACAGCGCCAGGACGCGCGAGCGCCGAACGCGGTACTCGGTACTCGGACACCGTGTGCACGATGGTATAGCCGGACAGCAGGCGCGCCTGGGAATGGAGCTCGGCAGCGCAATCCTGGCGCTCGCGGTTTGCCAGTCCCATGGAGTCGGCGGCGCGCTCGGCGTGGGATCGGGGCGGATCGAGATCGGAAGCGGTGGTGAGCGCAGGCGGCTCGACCGTGCGGGCAAGGACGTCCATGCTTGCACGATGGCTGCGATATTGTCGCGGATGCATGCGCGAGTCGGGGATGTGCCATGCGCGCGCCTTATCCTGGTAAAACCCGATTCCGCGACACTCGCATCGAAGGGGTAGTCGATCATACACCTGCCGCGCCCCCGGGCACACTTCCTACGGTGCGAAGCGGCGACCGCCGCGCCCGGGATGCAGGCGGCGGAACTCGGCCGGCCCCACGCCTTCGGCGCGGCGAAATTCGCGCGCCAGGTGGCTCTGGTCGGAAAAACCGCACTGCTGGGCAATTGCCGCCAGCGTGGCATCGGAGCCGAGCATCAGCTGGCGGGCGCGGGCGAGGCGCCGCGCCACCAGCCAGCGGTGCGGAGTCACGCCCGTGCTGGCCTTGAAGGCGCGGCCGAAGCGGCTGGGCGACAGCTGGCACAGCGCCGCCAGTTCCAGCAGGCCGATCCTCGACTCCAGGTGCGCCTCCATGTATTCGGTGGCGCGCGCCTGCTGCCACGGCGCCAGCCCGCCGCCGGCCCGGCGCGGCGG
>JBEVMD010000477.1:0-19001 GCA_040508835.1 Duganella sp.
GCTCGCGCTGGCCATGCGCGGCAAGATCGAGAACCTGTACGCGGGCGTGTCGCGCTTCGTCGCCTTCGACGCCGGCGGCGCCACGGTGGCGGAGCACCGGTGGGCCGATGGCCCCATCGATCATGCGGCCGGCATGCGCTTCCTGATCGACTTCGCGCAGTCGCACCTGCATGGCCGGCGCGTGGTGGGGGTGGGCCACCGCATCGTGCACGGTGGCGTGGCGTTCAGCGGGCCGCAGCTGCTCGACGCGCACGTGCTGGACCAGCTGCAGGCGCTGGTACCGCTGGCGCCCCTGCACCTGCCGCACAACCTGGCGCCGGTGCGCTCGATGCTGACCATGGCGCCGCACGTGCCGCAGGTCGGCTGCTTCGACACCGCCTTCCACACGTCGCAGCCGGCCGAGGCGCAGGCGTTCGCGCTGCCGCCGCGCATCACGGACCTGGGCGTGCGCCGCTACGGCTTCCACGGACTGTCGTACGAATACATCGCCAGCCGGCTGCCGCAGGCCGATCCCCGCCTGGCCGGCGGCAAGGTGGTGGCGGCGCACCTGGGCAACGGCGCCAGCATGTGCGCCATGCTGGCCGGGCGCAGCATGGCCAGCACCATGGGTTTCACGGCGGTGGACGGCCTGCCCATGGGCACCCGCTGCGGCGCCCTCGATCCCGGCGTGGTGCTGTACCTGATCGAGGAACTGGGCATGGACGTGGCGGCTGTCCAGCGGCTGATGTACCAGGAATCGGGCCTGCTGGGCGTATCGGGCATCTCGTCCGACATGCGCACGCTGGAGCAGAGCGGCGACCCGCGCGCCAGGGCGGCCATTGCGCTCATGGTGTACCGCATCGGCCGCGAACTCGGTTCGCTCGCGGCCGCGCTGGGCGGGCTCGATGGGCTGGTGTTCTCGGGCGGGATCGGCGAAAACAGCGCCGCGCTGCGGGCCGCCGTGTGCCGCCACGCGGCCTGGCTGGGCGTGCGGCTCGACGCGGCCGCCAATGCGGCGCCAGGCAATGACGTGCGGCGCATCGGCGCCGCCGACAGCCGGGTGGCGGTGTGGGTGGTGCCCGCCAACGAGGAGCTGATGATCGCGCAGCACACACTCGACGCGTTACGCGTCGCCGCTTGAATTGATTTTACGGAGTTGGCAATGCAAATTATCTTATCGGGCCTGCACTGCGATGCGTGCGAAACCAGCGTGGCCGAAGGCATGTCGCGCTTCCTGCACGTCAAGCACGTAAGCATGGTGCGGGCGGGGATCGAGGACAATCCGTGGGCGCTGATCGACGTGGCCGATTCGTACGAACGGGTATGGAACGTGTGCAACCAGCTGCGCGGCGTGTTCCACCGCGGGAAAGCGATCAAGCTGTACATCCCGCTGCACCAGGACGATGTGTACCACGACCTCGAGCCGCACCAGCGGCTCGATATTGCCTGAACTTCGCGCCCGAGCCGGTCGTCCGGATTCATCGTCCGACTTCATTGTCCGCACTGAGCGTCCGCACTGAGCATCCGAACTGAGGGCCCGAACTGAGCCCCCGCAGTCGGCACATGACTCAGTTCAGGCGCGCCAGGTAGTCGTGGATCTGCGAGACCACGGCCGCGCCTTCGCCCACCGCCGCCGCCACGCGCTTGGTCGACCCGGCACGAACGTCGCCGATGGCAAACACGCCCGGCACGCTGGTGGCCAGGCCCGCTGGCGTTTCCGGGGCACCCGGGCCGCCGGGCGCTTCCACCGCATCGTAACCGGTCAGCACGAAACCCTTGGCGTCCACCTTCACGCCGCAGTCGCCGAGCCAGCCGGTGTTGGGATCGGCGCCGATGAACAGGAACACGCGGCAGATCTCATAGGTGGTGTCGTCCTGCTGGCGATGGTGGCGCACCCGCACCCGCTGCAGGCCCGCGTCGTCCGTGCCTTCGAGCGCCGTGATTTCCGACCGCGGGTGCAGCACGATGTTGGACGTGGCTTCGATCCGTTCGATCAGGTAGCTGGACATGGTGTCGGCCAGGCTGTCGCGCCGGATCAGGATATGCACCTTGGCCGCATGACCGGCCAGGAACACGGCCGCCTGGCCGGCTGAATTGCCGCCGCCGACCAGCATCACTTCGGCATTGGCGCACAGGCGGCCTTCCAGCGGCGACGCCCAGTAATACACGCCCTTGCCCTCGAACTGCTGCAGATTGGGCAGCGCCGGGCGCCGGTAGCGGGCGCCGCACGCGATCACCACGCTGCGCGCCTGCAGGTGCTGCAGGCTGCCGCACATTTCCACCCGCAGCGGCGCGGTATCGCAGATCAGCCGACCGGCAGGCGCAGGAATGGCCATCCCCACGCCGAACTTCCTCGACTGCACGTAGGCGCGGCCGGCCAATGCGCGGCCCGAGATCCCGGTGGGAAAACCCAGGTAGTTTTCGATGCGCGCGCTGGCGCCGGCCTGGCCGCCGTAAGCACGCGTTTCCAGCACCAGCACCGACAGGCCCTCGGACGCCGCGTAGACAGCCGTGGCCAGTCCCGCCGGTCCGGCGCCCACCACGATCACGTCCCACACCTGGTCCGAGTCGAGCGCGGGCAGGGTGCCCAGGCGCCGTCCAAGGTCCACCAGCGTGGGATTTTTCTGCACGCTGCCGTCCGGGCACACGACCAGCGGCCAGTCCTGCGACTGCGGCGTGTAACGCTCGCACAGCGCGCGCGCCTGCGCGTCGTGGTGGGGGTCGAGCACCTTGTGGGGCATGCCGATACTGGTCAGCCACCCCTGCAGCGCGTGCAGGCGTGCATGATTGTGGGCTGCAACCAACACCGGACCGCATGCCGCGCTGTCGATCAGTTCGACGCGCCGCAATATGAATGCGCGCACGATCCGTTCGCCCAATTCGGCGTCGGCCACGACCAGCGCGCGCAGCGACTGGGTGGTGAGCATCAGCGCCTCCACGTCGCCCACGGCGTGGCCGTTGACCAGCGTGGGCGCATCCGACAGCTGGCTCATTTCGCCGGCGAATTCGCCCGGTCCGTGTTCCGTGATGACCGAGCTGTTACCCAGGCCGTCATAGCGGCTGATGCGGATTTTGCCGCGCAGGACGACGAACATGCCGAACGTGCCCAGGGCGCGGCTGCCGGCTTCGAACATCATCTCGCCGCCCCGGTAACAGGCGCGCACGCCGAAGCGCTCCATGCGTTCGAGCTCGCGCGCGGAGATGGTGGGCAGCGCTTGATCGCTGCGTGATTGGAATACGTCGTGGAGGGTCATGGAGTCAGTGTAGCGCGGTTTCATGTTGCGGTGCCAGAGACCAAAGTATGAACCTGGATTGAGTGGCGGTGATCATCCTTCTGATTCTTTGCGCAGGCGATGATTTTTAGCCCCAGGCGACTACTAGAATGCAATCACAAGCTGATCATAAACACAAGGCCCAGCCAAGGGCCAGGACATCCGGAGACCATCGTGACACCATCGTATCAAGCCAGCCTTCGCAACACCTCCCGGCGCGCCAGCGTTATTGCCGTCGCTTCCGCCATCGCCACGCTGGCCGCCCTGGCCAGCAGCGGCGCAGCAGCGCAGGCCACCGATCCCGCGTCGGCACCGGCGTCGGCACCAGCGTCGGCGCCGGCGGCGGGGCCCGTGCCGCGCGCGCCGGACGACGTCGCGCCATCCAGCGTGGTCACCGTGGTCGGCACGCGCAAATCGGTGGCGTCGGCCATCGACCGCAAGATCCGCAATGCGACGATTTCCGATTCGCTGGTGGCGGAAGACATCAACCAGTTCCCCGACAAGAACGTGGGCGAGGCGCTGTCGCGCATCACGGGCGTGCAGCTCTCGCGCGACTTCGGCGAGGGCTCGCAAGTGTCGATCCGCGGCGTGCAGCCGGACCTGAACCGGGTGGAGGTCAACGGCATGTCGGTGCTGGGCACCAATGGCAATGCGGGCCGCGGCGCCGAGCTGCGCGAGCTGGCGTCGGAGCTGATCGGCTCGATCGACGTGTACAAGGGCAGCACCGCGGACCTGACCGAGGGCGGCGTGGGCGGCACCGTGGTGATCACCACGCGCAAGCCGCTCGACTTCAAGAAATTCACGATCGCCACGTCGCTGGCCGGCGAACACTCCGACAGCCGGGGCGGCGTGCAGCCGCGCGGCAGCCTGCTGATCGCCGACCAGTACCTGGACGGCCGCCTGGGCGTGATGGCCAACATCGTCTACGACGACGTGCGCACCCGCAGCGATTTTTCGCGCAACACCTCGTGGCGCTTCCTGCGCGACTGGGATTACTCGCCCGAGAAAACCGTCACGTCGCTCGATCCGACAGTGGCCGCCGTCGGTTCGGCCGCCGGCTGCGCCAACAATCCGAACCTGACCGCCGCCCAGGTCACCGCCTGCAACCAGCAATGGTACGACTACTCGCCCGGCACGCCCCGTTACGGCATCTGGACCCGCGACCACAAGCGCTCGTCGGCCGAACTGACGGCGCAGTACAAGGTGAGCAACGAGATGAAGGCATTTGTCAGCTACCAGACCAATCGCCAGGACCAGCGCCTGAACGACCGTAACTACGGCACCGATTTCACCGCGGTCTCGCGCCTGGCCAATGCGGGCGCCGCCCCCGTGTACGGCGCCGATGGCGCGCAGACGACGGCCGGCACCTGTCTTCCCGTGTCCACCACGTCCACGCCGGGCGGCGTCACGGTGGAAAACCATTACGTCACCGGCTACACCGCGGGCACCTGCAACTACGTGGCGGGGCAGGGCGGGCAGGGCGCCTTCAGCACGTCGGCGCGCGACTTCAAGCTCAAGATCGACTCCAACTACGCCACCACCGGCTTCAATTACAAGGGCGGCGCGCTGGAAGTCGACGGCCTGGCCGGCCGCTCGCGCTCCACCTATCACAACGAGACCAACAGCATCGTGCTGACCCAGAACGCGCCGGGCTTGAAAGTGACGCTCGACGCGCAAGGCCTGCCGCACTTCGACTTCCCGGCCGGGTATGCGCCGGACGATGCCAGCTCGTACGTGAAGGCGGAGCTGCAATACCGGCCTTACGAAACCAAGAACGCGGAAGACCAGCTCAAACTGGATCTGAAATACCGCCTGCCCACGCCATTCTTCACCAAGCTGTGGGGCGGCGTGCAAGGGCGCAAATCGTCGGCCCAGCGCTACAACGGCGGCGGCTACCTGGCCAGCAACGGCGACAACCTGGAAAGCGGCGCGGACGACATCCTGGTACGCGGCGCCAATATCAACCAGACCGTCAACTACGATCCGTACAACACCGGCGCCGTGCGCGGGGCCGACAACCCGGGTTTCATCAACGGCAATTACTCGAGCAAGTACGTGACCGGCGCCGAAATGCAGGCGTTGATCAACGCGGTGCGCGGCACGTCGCCCGGCACCTTCTTCGGCGGCTACGACAAGATCTCCAACATCCCGTCGAACTTCATGTCGCCCGTGTACAGCGCCGCGGTGCCGTATTTCGACACGTCGCACTTCAACTTCGATAACGTGTACAGCGCCCTCGGTAACGACGGCAATGTGTACCCGCAGATTCCCGCCTACATGGTCGACGAAAAAGTGCGCGCCGCGTACCTGCGCATGGACTTCGACACCGAACTGGCAGGCCACCAGATCTGGGGCAACGTGGGCGTGCGCTACACGGGCACCAAGGTGAAATCGGCGGGATCGCAATCGTACTCGATCCGCCTGGCCAGCCAGTCCGGCGCCAATGGCTACGTGGACCGGGTGCTGGCCAACGGCATCGCCAGCGTGGACAACAAGTATCACGACTACCTGCCCAGCTTTAACCTGATGGCCTGGGCCATCCCGGAGCAGTTCATGGTGCGCTTCGGCCTGTCCAAGGTGATGGCGCGTCCCAGCATCGACCTGCTGGTGCCCAATGCGAACTGCATCCGCAACAGCGGCAACCAGGCCTTCGGCGGCGACGGCACCGACGATTGCACGGCCGGCAATCCGGACCTGAAACCGTTCCGCGCCGCGAACACGGACCTGAGCTTCGAATACTATCCGAGCGCCGACAGCCAGTTGAGCCTTGGCCTGTTCAAGAAGGATATCTCGAGCTACATCCTGGAAAAGCAGATCGTCCGCGGCGTGGACCTGTTCAAGACCGGCGAAAAGTTCGACGTCACGCAAGCGATCAACGGCGAGGGCGCCACCACCAAGGGCCTGGAACTGACCGCGCGCACCGCGTTCACCTTCCTGCCGGGCTGGTTGGGCGGCTTTGGCGGCGACGTCAATTACACCCGCATGACCTACAAGTACGCGCCCGGCACCGAGCGTGTCAACCCGCTCGACGGCACGGTGCTGCCGTACGCCGGCCTGTCGAAGAACAGCTACAACGCCGCGCTGTGGTATGACCTGGGCAAGATCAACGCGCGCGTGGCCTACAACTACCGCGACCGTTACTACACGGGCACCAACGACGTCTCGGGCAATCCGAATTTTACGGAGAAAACCGGCTTTCTCGACGCCAAGTTCCAGTACCGCTACACTGACAACATCACGTTTTCCCTCGAAGGCAAGAACCTGACCAAGGAATCGCAGATCACCGATGCCGGCGACCTGTTCCGGGTCAACGAGCTGGCCTGGTCGGGACGTCGTTACTTCTTCACCGTGTCGATCAAGAACTAGGGAGACCCATGGCGCAAGCACCACTTGTGCGCGGACTCGGAACGGTGGCCTTCGCGGCCGCCGTTTTGTCGTTGGCGCAGACAGCATTCGCAATCGAAGTCGCTCCGGCTGGCGGGCAACCCCCAGCGGCGGACCTCACTTTCAGCAACCCGCTGGTACGACACCGCGCCGATCCGCACGTCGCGCTGCACGGCGACGGCTATTACTATTACACGGCCACCGTGCCCGAATACGACCGCATCGAGCTGCGGCGCGCCCGCACGCTCGACGGCCTGGGCGCGGCCGAGGCCAAGGTGGTGTGGCGCAAGCACGCCCGGGGCGACATGGGCGCGCACATCTGGGCGCCGGAGATGCATTACATCGACGGTAAATGGTATATCTACTTTACGGCCGGCCGGTCCGACGCCGTATGGGAAATCCGCCTGTACGTGCTGGAGAACAGCTCGCCCGATCCCTTGCTGGGCGAGTGGAAGGAACTGGGCCAGCTCAAGACCGGGTGGGAATCGTTTGCGCTCGATGCGACCACGTTTGCGCTGAACGGCCAGCGCTACCTGGCGTGGACCCAGCGCGGGCCGGATTCCACGATCCACGCCACCAATATCTACCTGGCGGCGATGGACACGCCGTGGTCGATCGCGGGGCCTGCCGTGCTGCTGTCGCGGCCCGAGTATGGGTGGGAAAAGGTCAAACATGATGTGAACGAAGCGCCGGCCGTCATCGTGAAAAACGGCCGCGTGTTCATGACGTATTCCGCCAGCGCGACGGACGCCAACTATGCGCTGGGATTGCTGACGGCGCCCGTGGACGCGAATTTGCTGGACGCGGCGTCATGGAAAAAATCGCCGGTCCCCGTGTTTGCCAGCAGCGGGAAAAACAGCCAGTACGGCCCCGGACACAACTCGTTCACCACCACGCCCGACGGCAAGACCGACATCCTGGTATACCACGCGCGCAATTTCCGCGACATCGTGGGAGAGCCGCTGAAAGACCGGAACCGCCATACGCGGGCGCAGGTGCTGCACTGGAATGCGGATGGGACGCCGGATTTCGGCGAGCCGGTGGCGGATGCGGTGAAGCAGTAAAGCCGAACGGTTAGTCCATATCGGCTAATCCGTCATCCCCGCGTTCGCGAGGATGACGGCGCCACGGTGTGCAGTTCAATTGCACATCACAACAACCCCAACCACCGCGCCCTGTACTCCGGCCATCCACGCACCTCCAACGGCGCCGCCACCGTGCTGCGCACCGCCGGCGCATCGCCCCAGTGGTGCAGCATCCAGCCGCCGCATGTCGTGCCGCTGGTATCGTCCGTGCTGCTGATCGCCTGTTGCGGTCGCAGGGCGGCCAGCAGCGGTGCAAACCACGGATTGCCCGTAAAACTGCCTTCCACCACCACCGCGCCATCGGCGCCCAGCTGCGCCAGGCAGTAGTCGCTCACCAGCACGCAGTACAACGTGGCCAGCGCATACCGCTGCCGGGTGTCCACGGGTGGCGGTCCCACGATCTCGCCGGTGCGTCCGGCAAACGGCCCGCCGGCCTGCGAGAAGCAGGGCAGCGCCATGCTGCCCTGGTCGATCAGCTGCTGCAGGTCGTCGCGGGTGCATGGCTGCGCGGCCGGTCCCGCCAGTTCGGCGAATTCGCGCCCGCCCATGAAACGGATGCAGGCCACGGCCTGGCCCAGCGCATTGCTGTTGGCCAGCATGTCGGCCTGTTCGCGCAGCCGGTCCAGCGGCCGGCCCGGCGCGGCGGCAATCACCCAGGTGCCAGTGGACAGGACGGCCGGCGCCGGCGTGTCATCGTCAGTACCCAGATGGCGCAGCAGCGACGCATTGCTGTCGTGGATGCCGCACAGGATCCTGCACGTTGCCGGCAACCCGGTCTGCGCCGCCAGTTCGCCCTTCAAAACACCGAGCGGCGCCCACGCGGCCTGCAGCGGCGGGAATAAAGCGTTCCAGCCCATGCGCTCGACCAGCGCCGAAAACTGCTGGCGCGCCGGTTGCCACAGGTCCGTATGGCATCCCAGCGACGTCACTTCGCTGGCGGCCACGCCGGACAGGCGCCAGGCCCAGTACTGCGGATACATCAGGATGTGGCGCGCGGTGGCGAATGCGCGGGGAAAGGCCTGCGCCTGCCATGCCAGTTGCCGGCCCAGGTTCAGACCCGCCGGCAGCAGCGGCGAATACGTGGCCTGGTAGTCGGGCCGCACCGTGCCGTATGGGGCGGTTTCCCCGGCCGGCGGCTCGAATTCGTAATCGAGCACCGGCAGCACCAGGCCATCGTCGTCCACCAGCGCCGCCGTGGCGCCGTGCGTGACGGGGACGATGGCGCCCACGGCGGCCAGCGCAGAAAACTCGCGCATCCCTTCCAGCATCCAGTGCCAGATGCGGTCCGTGTCGTGGTGCGGATACGGACCGACGGTCAGGATAGTATTGGGGCTGCGCCGCTCGGCCAGCACCGCGCCGTCCGCATCGAGGAGCACCAGCTTGACGTTGGTCTTGCCGATATCGAGCACGATGGTGGCATCCGCGTGTGCCATGTTCCCGATCATCTCGCCGCGCATTTGCCCGCTCATTTGGCCACCCTGCGGCCGCGCAGCAGGCGGGGGAGGGCAATGGTCACCAGCAGCAGCACGCCCACCACGATGGTCATGTAGATGCCGGGGATGTTGGCCAGCGACAGGCCATAGGTGACGGTGCCCAGCGTGAGCACGGCCAGCAGCACGCCGCCGATGGTGCCGGCGCCGCCCGCGATGCTCACGCCGCCCAGGATGACCATGGTGATCACTTCCAGCTCCCAGCCCATGGCGATGTTGGGGCGGGTGCTGCCGATGCGGCCCGTGAGCAGCCAGGCCGCGAGGCCCGCCATGGCGCCCGTCAGCATGAACAGCCCGAGGCGATAGCGGTCGACCGGAATGCCGGAAAAACGCGCAGCCACCGGGTTGTTACCGATCGCGTACAGGCGGCGTCCCAGGGTCGTCGCGTGCAAAAACACGGCAAACACCAGCGCGAACGCCAGCAGGATCACGAACTCGCGCGGGATGAAGCCGAAAAAATATCCCTGTCCCCAGTCGGTCATCAGCTGCGGGTAGCCGGTGAAGGCCTTGTCGCCCAACACCACGCTGGCCAGCCCGCGGAACAGCGATACGGTGCCGATGGTGACCACGATGGCCGGCAGGCGGTAGCGCGTGACCATGATGCCGTTGAGCCAACCGCACGCGGTGCCGGTGGCAATCGCAATCGGCAGCAGCGCTTCGGCAGGCGCGCCGTTGGCATGGGCCAGGCCCATGGCCACCGACGCCAGCGCCAGAATGCCCGACACCGAAATATCGATCTCGCGGCAGATGATCAGCAACGCCATCGGCAGGGCGATCAGCGCCTTTTCGCTGAAGTTGAAGGTGCCGTCCGCGAGGTTGTACACGTCGAGGAAGTGCGGTTGCCAGATGGCGCAGGCAGTGAACGCGGCCACGAACAGCAGGAACAGCATGCTTTCCCAGCTGCCCAGCAGGGCGCCGGGTTTGAACCCCTGGCGGTCGGCGATGATGTAGCGCGAGGTGGAAGTCATCGGGGCGGCGGGGGAAGCCGCAGATACCGGCGATTGATCGTGCGCCGGTTCTGCGTCGTTGGTGGACATGACGGTACCCGGATTCACGCAGCGCTCCCGGTGACCTGGGGTTTGTTCACATGCAGCGGCAGGATCTGGCGTCCGCCCTGCTTGCCGCCCCGGGCGTTGATCAGGACAGCGGCGAGGATCACCACACCGGTCAGCGCGCTTTGCCAGAATGGCGACACTTTGACCACCGGCAGCGCATTGCCGATCACAGCGAGGAACAGGCCGCCCAGTATGGCGCCGCCCACGCTGCCGCTGCCCCCGGCGATGCTCACGCCGCCGATCACGCACGCCGCGATCACCGTGAATTCGAAGCCGTAGGCGATTTCCGTGTAGGCCACCGCGTAGCGCGCCACCCACAGGTAGCCGCACAGGCCGGCCACGGCGCCCGAGATCCCGTAGGTCCAGAACAGGCGCCTGGCAATCGGGATGCCCACGTAGCGGGCGGCGGCCGGCGCGTTACCTACCGCGTACAGGTCGCGTCCGAAGCGGCTGTGGCGCGCGATATACCAGAACACGATGATGGTGGCCAGCGCGATCCACACCAGGTGCGTGACGCCGAACAGGGAAGACAGCGGAAAGGCGATGAAGTCCGCCGGCATCTGGTGCGACGACACCCACGCGCCGCCCGACAGCACGAACACCAGGCCGCGGTACACGCTCATGGTGCCCAGCGTGACCACGATGGGCGCCAGGTCCAGGTAGCCGATCAGGTAGCCGTTGATCAGTCCAAGCGCAAGGCCGATGGCCACGGCGACGAACATCACCAGCGGCAGCGGCAGTTCCGGGAATTTCGAGGCCAGCAGCGCCGACATCATGCCCGCCAGCGCCAGGGTGGACGCCACCGACAGGTCGATGCCGCGGGTGACGATCACCAGCATCTGCGCCAGCGCCAGCATGATCAGCAGGGTGCTGTCGGTAAGCAGGTTGGCCAGGCTGGCGCCGGTGACGAACACCGGCGCGCGCGAACCGACCAGCGCGATCAGCACCACGATGGAAATGGCCAACTGGGCTTCACGCATCTTTATTATTTCGCGCATTTTGAGGACCTCTTTCACGCGCATACCTCCGCCGCCAGTGCGGCACCCGCAACGTCATTGCCCGACGCGGCGGACACGATCATCTCGGGCGTGGCTTCGCCCCGCGTAAATGTATGTTCGATGCGGCCCTGGTGCATTACCACGATACGGTCGGCCAGGCCCATGACCTCCGGCAGCTCCGACGACACCAGGATCACGGACAGGCCCTTGCCTACCAGTTCGCCAATGAACCGGTGCACGGCGGCCTTGGAGCCGATGTCGATGCCCTTGGTGGGTTCGTCGAGGATGATCACCTTGGGATTGGTGGCCAGCCATTTGCCCAGCACGACCTTCTGCTGGTTGCCGCCCGAAAGTTCGCTCACGTTTTGCGTCAGGTACGCCGCTTTCAGTTCCAGCTGTTCGGCGAAATGGCGGGCGATCGCCGTCTCCCCGGTTTTGCGGCCGCGCAGGAAGAAGCCCACCTTGGACAGGATGGGCAGCGTGATGTTCTGCAGGATGGGCAGCGTGAGGTGCGCGCCCTGGTGCTGGCGGTCTTCGGGCACGTAGGCGATGCCGTGCCTGATGGCGTCGGCCGCGCAGGTGACGCACACCGGTTGGCCGTCGATGCGCACGCTGCCGCGCACGCTGGTGCTCAGGCCAAACAGCGCCTGCATCACTTCGGAGCGGCCCGCGCCCACCAGGCCGTAAAAGCCCAGAATCTCGCCGCGCCGCAGCGCGAAACTGACGTCGTCGAATTCGGTGGGGTGCGAGAGGTTGCGCACTTCCAGCAGCACTTCGCCCGGCGTGACATCGGTTTTCGGGTAGGCCTGCTTGACGGTACGGCCCACCATCAGCGCCACCAGTTCCTGCTCGGTGATGTCGGCCAGTGCGCCTTCGGCGATGAACTGGCCGTCGCGCAGCACCGTGTAGCGGTCGGCCACTTCGTAAATTTCGTCGAATTTGTGCGAGATGAAAATCACCGCCGTGCCGGCGTCGCGCAGCTGCCTGACGATGCGATACAACTCGCGGATTTCGCGCTGCGACAGCGACGCCGTGGGTTCGTCGAGGATCACCACGCGCGCATCCTGGGACAGGGCCCGGGCGATCTCCACGAAATGGCGCTGCGCCACGGACAGGTCTTTCACCCGCGCGCGCACCGGCAGCGATACTTCCAGCCGCGCAAACAATTTTTCCGCTTCCGCCTCGATCCTGCTCCAGTCGATGCGGCCCGACGCGCCGCGGCACGGCTGGCGGCCCACGTAGATGTTCTCGGCCACCGTCAATTCGTCGAACATCACGGTTTCCTGGTGCACAGCGGTCACGCCCGCGCTCATGGCATCCTTGGCGTTGGCGAATTTTACGGGCTGGCCCGCCAGTTCGATCGTGCCTTCGTCGGGACGATAGATGCCGGTCAGGGTTTTGACCAGGGTCGATTTGCCGGCGCCGTTCTCGCCGATCAGCGCCATCACTTCGCCGGCGCGCACCGACAGCGAGACCTTGTTCAGGGCGACGATGCCGGCAAAGCGCTTGCAGATCCCGGTCAGCTGCAGGACCGGGGCAGTATTCATGTCCATAAGGCTCCGGCTCAGAAGATCTTGGAGAACTTGTCGACGTTCCCCTTGTCGTACACGAACGGCGCGGCCATGGCGCCTTCGCCGTTGGCGTCGATGGCAATGCTGCCCATGCGGCCGGCCGAGACGCTGCCGCCCGGCTTGGCCGTGGCCTGGCCCTTGACGAAATCGTAGGCCGCGTAAGTGGCCGCATAACCGAGGTCGATCGGGTTCCAGATCGCGAACTCGCGTACGGCGCCGCTCTTCACGTGCCCCGCCATTTCCGACGGCAGTCCCAGTCCCGTGACGTACACCTTGCCCACGAGTTTTTCATCGACCACCGCCTTGCTGGCGGCGTTGATGCCCACGGTGGACGGCGAAATGATCGCTTTCAAGTTGGGATTGCTGCGCAACAGGCCTACCGCTTCGCGGTAGCTTTTATCGGACTGGTCGTCGCCGTACACGGTGGCCACGAGCTTCATGCCGGCGTACTCCGGCTTGGCCAGCGTCTCCTTCATGATGCCGATCCAGATATTCTGGTTGGTGGCCTGGGCGGACGCCGACAGGATCGCAATCTCGCCCTTGCCGCCGATGGCATCGGACGCCATCTCGATCTGCTTCTGGCCGATCAGTTCCGCGTTGGACGGATTGAGTTGCATCAGCCGGCCTTCCTTGGCCAGGCCGCTGTCGAACGACAGCACCTTGATGCCGCGCCCCATCGCCTTTTTGGCAATCGGCACCAGCGCGTTGGGATCGTTGGCCGAGATGACGATCGCGTCGACCTTCTGGCTGATCAGGGAATTGATGATTTCGATCTGGCCTTCGGCGCTGGGCGTGGTCGGTCCCGTATAAATGATGTCGACGTTTTTCAGTTCCTTCGCGGCGTCGTTGGCGCCGTTATGGGCAGCGTCGAAAAAGCCGTTGCCCAGGCTTTTGACCACCATGGCGATGCGGATTTTCTCACCGTCCGCTTTCGCGGCGCCGCCGGCGACATTGGCCGTCTTGTCGCCGCAACCGGCAATGGTCGTGAGCAGACCGGCGGCAACGGCCGCCAATACGATCTTCCTGCGCTTCAATGGGATACCTCCGACTGGAACATGGCGGCCGCCTGGTAGTCGAACGGCGGATTGAAGGGATTGGCGCCCAGCTGCGCGGGCACGGCTTCCGGCTCGACGGTCACCACGCGCACGCCCGACTGCTCGAGCAGCTGCACGGCCGAATCGGAAGCGTAGGTATCGGTGATCACGGTGCTCACCCGATTGAGGCCGCACAGGATCAGGCCCGCCTTCTTGGCAAACTTGGAGCTGTCGACCAGCACGATCAGTTCTTCGGCCTGCGAGATCAGGCGCTTTTCGGCCTGGATCAAAAGCGGGTCCGCTTCCATGAGGCCCAGCAGGGACAGGCCGTACACGCTCATGAACATCTTGGCGGCATAGTGGTGCTGGGTGATGTCGTTGTCGAAAGGGCTGAGGATGACGTTCTGTTCGCGATAGACCTTGCCGCCGGGGACAATGATCTCGTTTTCGCTGGAGACCAGCAGGCGCTCGGCCATCAGGAAGGAATTGGTGAGGATCTTGAGGTGATGGTCGACCAGGAATTCGGCCATCATGAAGGTGGTGGTGCCGCCGTTGATGATGATGGTCTCGCCCTCGCTGCACATGCCGGCCGCGTGGCGCGCAATGGCGCGCTTGCGCTCGGCGTAGCACTGGATATTGTGCTGGAAGGTCTCGCTGGTGAGGGTGAAGCTGCGTTTTTTCTGTTCCAGGTTGGCGGCGCCGCCCCGGGTGCGGGTAAGCAGGCTGCGGGCGGCGAGCCAGCTGATGTCGCGGCGGACGGTGGCGGGCGAGGCGCTGAGCCAGTCGACCAACTGCGGCACGCTGGCCGTTTGATGTTCGGCGAGCAGCTTCAGCAAACGTTTACGGCGCTTGTGATTGACCATCTTTGTCTCCTTTTTTTCGTGCCTACTACCGTCGCTGCCCCAGTTTGCTGCCGCGGTCCGATCCGGTGTGACACTTTATTAATTACCAAGACTAAACATTTAGCTATCCAACGTCAATCACTATGCGATCAAATATTTGACTGATTCGATAACCTTCTCACCATCCAATCAGGTTTCAATCAGTGCAGTGATTATTTCCGTCTTGGTCATCAAGTTGAGCGGTTGCGGATTGACACCCCAGCGGCGGTGAATTCTACTGATTGCATGTGCCAGAGACGGCATGCAGACCCATACGAGACACCGAGATACCATTAAACGACGGAGACCAGCAATGAATGTAACCCAGCAGCAAGCCCCGATTACTTCCCTGTGGGACGACCAGGCTGCAGCAACGATGAGCGAACCGGAGCTGTTGTTGTATCGATCCAACTTGCTCGGTTCGGATCTGCGCATCACCAATTTCGGCGGCGGCAATACGTCGGCCAAGGTGATGATGGACGATCCGCTCAGCGGCGAGCAGGTGGAAGTGCTGTGGGTGAAGGGCTCCGGCGGTGACCTGGGCAGCATCAAGCTCGATGGTTTCTCGACTCTGTACATGAGCAAACTCGAGGCGCTGAAAGGCCGCTACCGCGGGCTGGCACTGGAAGATGAAATGGTGGCGTATCTGCCGCACTGCACGTTCAACCTCAATCCGCGCGCCGCCAGTATCGACACGCCGCTGCACGCGTACATCGCGCGCAAGCACGTCGATCACATGCACCCCGATTCGCTGATCGCGATTGCCGCCTGCGCCAGCAGCCAGGCGCTCACGCAAAAAATCTTCGAGGGCGAACTCGGTTGGCTGCCATGGCAGCGTCCCGGCTACGACCTCGGTCTGAAGCTCGAAGAAGTGTCGAAGGCGAACGCCAACCTGAAGGGCATCATCCTGGAAGGCCACGGCCTGTTTACCTGGGGCGACACCGCCAAGTCGTGCTACGAAACCACGCTGGCCATCATCAAGCGCGCCGAGGAATGGATCGCGGCCAACTCGAAACAGCCGGCGTTCGGCGGCCAGGCCATCGAAGCGCTGCCGGCGCAGCAGCGCGCCGCGCTGGCCGCGAAACTGATGCCGCTCCTGCGCGGCAAGATCAGCCGCGACGAATACAAACTCGGTGACTTCAACGACAGCGCCACCGTGCTGGAATTCGTGTGCAGCCGCGACCTGCAGCCGCTGGCGGCACTGGGCACGTCGTGCCCCGACCACTTCCTGCGCACGAAGATCCGTCCATTCGTGGTCGATTTCGATCCGCTCAATCCCGACTTCGACCAGCTGGTGGCGGGGCTGGACGATGCGCTGGAAGAGTACCGCGCCGACTACCGTGCATACTACGACCGCTGCAAGCGCGCCAACAGCCCGGCCGTGCGCGACGCCAATCCGATCATCTACCTGATTCCCGGCGTGGGCATGCTGTCGTTCGCCAAGGACAAGGCTACCGCCCGCATCGCCGGCGAGTTCTACGTCAATGCGATCAACGTGATGCGCGGCGCGAACGGCGTGGACACCTATGTGGGCCTGCCGGAACAGGAAGCGTTCGACATCGAATACTGGCTGCTGGAAGAAGCGAAACTGCAGCGCATGCCCAAGCCAAAGAGCCTGGCGGGCCGCATCGCGCTGGTGACCGGCGGCGCCGGCGGCATCGGCCAGGCCGTGGCCAAACAGCTGCTGCAGGAAGGCGCGTGCGTCATGCTCACCGATATCGATCCGGAAGCGCTGGAGCAGGCCAAGACCGACCTCGTAAAAGCGGCCGGCAAGGACAGCGTGGGCGCCATCGTCGCCAACATCACCAGCGAAGAAGACGTGGAAGCGATCCTGTCGGCCACCGCGCTGCGCTTCGGCGGCGTGGACCTGCTGATCTCCAACGCCGGCATCGCCTCGTCGGCGCCGCTGGAAGACACCACGCTCGAGATCTGGCAGCGCAACCAGGACATCCTGGTCAAGGGTTACTTCCTGGCCGGCCGCGCCGCGTTCCGCATCATGAAGCAGCAAAAACTGGGCGGCAGCATGGTGTTCGTGGCATCCAAGAACGGCCTGGTCGCCTCCGCCGGCGCGTCGGCCTACTGCACCGCCAAGGCGGCGGAAATCCATCTGGCCCGCTGCATTGCGCTCGAAGGCGCGGCGCACGGCATCCGCGTCAACGTGGTCAATCCGGACGCCGTGATCCGCGGTTCGCGCATCTGGGACGGCAAGTGGAAGCAGGAGCGCGCCCAGTCCAACAAGATCGAGGCCGACGACGTCGAAGCGTTCTACCGCGACCGCAGCATGCTCAAACTGAGCGTGCTGCCCGAGGACATCGCCGAAGCCGTGTACTTCCTGGCCAGCTCCAAATCGGCCAAGAGTACTGGTAATATCCTGAACGTCGACGCGGGCAACGCTGCTGCCTTCACCCGCTGATCGTCACAATAAAAAAAATCGAAGGAGACTCAATGAGCACCATCATCGACAGCGGCCGCGTGGCCGAACACAACGCCAAGCTCGCCGCCAACCTGGAGCAGGACTACGCGGCGCTGGCCGGCATCCTGTCGCGCCGCGGCATCGACATCGAGACGCTGACCGCGCAGGCGCAGAAGTTCGCGGTCGCATTGCCCAGCTGGGGCGCCGGCACCGGCGGCACGCGCTTTGCGCGTTTCCCGGGCCGCGGCGAACCGCGCAACGTGTTCGAAAAGCTGGACGACTGCGGCGTGATCCATCAACTCACGCGCGCCACGCCGGGCGTATCGCTGCACTTCCCGTGGGATAAGGTGTCGGACACGCAGGCCCTGCGCCAGCAGGCCGAGGCCCACGGCCTGTATTTCGACGCCGTCAACTCGAACACCTTCCAGGATCAGCCGGGCCAGGAGCACAGCTACAAATACGGCAGCCTGACGGCCATCAGCCCGGCCACCCGCGCCCAGGCCGTGGCGCACAATATCGAATGCATCGAACTCGGTAACGCGCTCGGGTCCAAGGCGCTGACGGTGTGGGTGGGCGACGGCGCCAACTTCCCCGGCCAGCACAACCTGCGCGGCGCGCTGGAACGCTACCTGGAAAGCGCGCGCGAGATCTACGCGGCGCTGCCGGCCGACTGGCACCTGCTGATCGAACATAAACTGTTCGAACCGGCGTTCTATGCCACCACCATTGCCGACTGGGGCACCAGCTTTGCCTGCGCGCAGACGCTGGGCGACCAGGCCAAGTGCCTGGTGGATCTGGGCCACCACGCGCCCAACACCAACATCGAAATGATCGTGGCGCGTCTCACGCAGTTCGGCAAGCTGGGCGGTTTCCACTTCAACGACAGCAAGTATGGCGACGACGACCTCGATTCGGGCAGCATCAATCCGTTCCAGCTGTTCCTGGTATTTAACGAGCTGGCCGATGCGGCCGAGCGCGAAGGCGCGGCGTTCAATCCCGCCTATATGCTGGACCAGTCGCACAACGTGACCGATCCGATCGAAAGCCTGATGAACAGCGCGGTGGAAGTGCAGCGCGCATTCGTGCAGGCCAACCTGGTGGACCGCGCCGCGCTGCGCGAGTTCCAGGAAACGGCCGACGTGCTCAATTCGGCGCAGGCGCTCAAGCACGCATTCCGCACCGACGTCTCGCCGATCCTGGCCATGGCCCGCGTGCGCAACGGCGGCGCCATCGATCCGGTGGCGGCCTATCGCGCATCCGGCTACCGCGCCCAGGTGGCCGAAGCGCGTCCCGCCAAGGCCGGCGCCAGCAGCAGCGGCATCGTCTAAACGGTGGCCCCCGTCACCGTGGGGCTGCGCCAGGCGCGTGGCCCGCGCGCGTCCGTCGCCGGCCGGCGGACGTCGCATGCCGTTTTGCCGGCGGCTGCTCCATCGCACGCTTCGTACGCTTCGCACGCTTTCAGGTACGGCTTATCGTGCGCTGTATGCGCATTGTCCGCCGGGTTGGCGACAATTGGCCCGGCCCATGCGCAGGAGCCGACGGTCTCGGACCGCCTGGCGGACGTCGCTGCGCATTTTGCCGCGCCGCCGGCCGATGCCCGGCCCATGGTGCGGTGGTGGTGGTTCGGCCCGGCCGTGGTGAAGTCCCAGCTGGAACGCGAGCTGCTGGCCATGAAGGCGGGCGGCTTCGGTGGCGTGGAAATCCAGCCCGTGTATCCGATGGAGCTCGACGACCCCGCGCGCGGCATCCGCAATCTGCCGTATCTTTCCCCCGATTTTCTCGACGCGCTCAGTTTCGTGAACCGGAAGGCCCGATCGGAGGGCCTGCGCGTGGACATGA
>JBEVMD010000496.1:0-8201 GCA_040508835.1 Duganella sp.
GAATTGCGCAAAATATGCTGAATTCAATTGAAAAATATGATTAATTTAAATTTTTAATGCTATAGTGCAACTCTAATTAACCTGGTACCATGTTTACTTCGAGGCAATCAATGCTGTCCAATATCAAAATCAAAACCTTGGTCATCGCCACGCTGGCCGCGCTGATGGCCGTGATCCTGCTCATCGGCGGCTACGGCATTTACGCCGCCGACCGCTCGGTCGCCCTGATCAACGATGTCACGCTGGCCGACCAGGCTCGCTCGGGCGAGCGCAACGCGATCCGGCTCGACATGGAAACCAACCGCAGCCAGATCCTGCAGGCGCTGCAACACAACACCGAATTCGAATGGGCCAAGCTGCATGACCACGAACTGAGCGTGCACTGGGGCGTGATCGACGCGGCCAGCCAGCGCATCAACGACCGCTGGCAGCGTTATATCGACAGCATTGATGGCGCCGAGCAGAAAAGCCTGGCGCAGCAGTGGTATCGCGCCAGCGATGGCCTGGGCGTGGCCCACATTGCCGCCGCCGTCGCCGCCATCAAGAACGGCGACTGGGACGCCGCCGAACTGGTGCTGATCAAGAAAATCAATCCCACCTACCGCGTCGGCGACGTGGCGCTGGCCGCGCTGAAAAAGTTCAGCGACGAACACGCGGAAGTCAATCACGGCATCGTGCAGGACAGCCTGTCCACCATGCGCTACAGCACGATTGCGGCATTGATCGTGGGCGCGGCCCTGGCGCTGGCAGTCGGCTGCCTGCTGATCAAGGCGATTGCCCAGCCGCTGCAACAGGCGATGGCGATTGCGGAGCGGGTGGCAGCAGGCGACCTGCGCGGCAGCGCCACCGCGCATAGCAGCAACGAGATCGGTACCTTACTGACCGCGCTCGACAAGATGAAAGGCAACCTCGCCGGGATCGTTGCCGAAGTGCGCGGCAGCACCACCCACATGGCCAGCGCCTCGGCGCAAATTGCCGCCGGCAACCAGGACCTGTCGCAACGCTCCGCCGAGCAGGCGGCGTCGCTGGAAGAGACCTCGTCCTCGATGGAAGAGATGACCGCGACCGTCAAGCAAAACGCCGACAGTGCGCGCCAGGCCAACACGCTGGCGCTGTCGGCGTCCGAGGTGGCCGTCAAGGGTGGGGTGCTGGTGGCGCAGGTGGTCGATACCATGGGATCGATCAGCGCGTCGTCGAACAAGATTGCCGACATTATCGGCGTGATCAACGGCATCGCGTTCCAGACCAATATCCTGGCGCTCAATGCCGCCGTCGAAGCGGCGCGTGCCGGCGAACAGGGCCGGGGATTTGCCGTGGTGGCATCGGAAGTGCGCAATCTGGCCCAGCGCTCGGCGGCGGCAGCGCAGGAAATCAAGGCGCTGATCGAAGACTCGGTGCAGAAAGTGGGCAGCGGCGCGCGACTGGTGGACCAGACTGGCGCGACCATGCAGGAAATCGTGGGCAGCGTGCAACGCGTGACCGGCATCATGGGCGAGATCACCGACGCCAGCCAGGAACAGGCGATCGGCCTCGACCAGATCCGCGCCGCCATCGTGCAAATGGATGGCTTGACCCAGCAGAACATGGCGCTGGTGGAAGAAGCAAGTGCCGCCGCCGACTCCCTGCATGAACAGGCGCAAGGGCTGGAAACAGTCGTGAGCGTGTTTCAACTCGACGGCATAAAACCTGCGTCCGCGAAGCCAGACGGACGGCCAGATGCGCCGCGTCTGTCATCGGCCGCGCCGTTTCGCTACGCCTGAAGATATCGGCCCCCAGTTCGGGGTCAGTGCCCCTAATGCCCCCTAATGCCCCCTAATGCCCCTATTGCCGCTAATGCCGCTCAGTTAAGCCATGCATACCCGCCATACCCGCGAAGGCGGGTATCCAGGTTACGTGAAATTCGTCAAACATCGAGCGCAATTGGATCCCCGCCTGCGCAGGAATGACGTTTTTCAGGCGAACAAAATAAGATTTTCCTCTTAACTTACCGGCATTACGCCCACGAGGCGGCTTTTTTACGCCCCTCGGACAGTAGTTGCATAAGCAGCAATGAAAATAGTCTTTTTGACGCGGCGCGCGCAGTTGTCCCCACTCCACACCTGCCCGCTACTTAGAGTTCTTTTGACTCAAATGTGCGACATTGCCGAGACAGTATAAAGACTGGCTCTCCTAAACGGATACCTGTCTTTAGACCGGCAGGAGCGGATCACGTCGCATTAGCGGTTTTTCTGAACGCGAACGTTGTCCACTTGGTCGCTGCCGCCTTGCTGGGGATTGCGCGCTGGCGCGGGTGCCGGACCGTGCGAGGGGAGCGTGCTTGCGTACGCAATAGTCGTGAAATTGCCTTGGCCTCAGCAATGTTGACTGCCGTGTTTGCTGCATCAACCATCCTTGCGCGCCTCGGCATCACGGCATGCGCTGCGTCATGTCTGCCTCGCATGCGCTGCCTTGGACCCGCCTGTGCAGAGAAAGCGGTTTCAGGTTCGGCCGGGTAATGCCGATGAGTCATTGATGCAGCGGTTAATCAGGCGCTGGATTTCTTCCAGCACCACCGGCTTGGTCAGGTGGCTGTCGAATCCCGCGTCGCGCGCGCGTTGCCGGTCCGCCTCGCCACCCCATCCGGTCAATGCGGCCAACATCACGTGGCGGGTGCCGGGCATGTTGCGGATGCGTTGGGCCACTTCATAACCGTTCAGGCCGGGCATGCCGATATCGACGAGTGCCAGGTCCGGCAGGATGGCCGCGATGCTCTTCACGGCATCGATGCCGTCGTGCACGACATACGTGGCGTGGCCGTCGAGCTGCAGCAGGGTACTGAGCAGATCGGCCGCGTCCTCGTTGTCGTCGGCGATCAGGATGCTCAGGCGGTCTGCGGCAGCAGCGCTGGCGGCCTGGCCTGAGCCTGGCTCGCTATCGACAGGCGCAGGCTGGCGGTAAGCCGGCAGCCACACCGTGAAGATGGCGCCGGCATTGAGGCCGGGGCTGGTGACCGCGATCCGTCCGCCATGCATTTCCACCAGGCTGCGCACCAGCGCCAGGCCGATGCCCAGTCCACCCTGGGCATACCCGTGGCTGGCGGCCACCTGGCCGAACATGTCGAAGATGCGTTCCAGGTCAGCCTCCGGGATGCCGATCCCGTTGTCCTGCACGGCGATGCCGACCAGGTCCGCCTCCAGCGCTGCCGTGATGGTGATGCGTCCGCCCGTGGGAGTGTACTTGATGGCATTGGTCAGCAGGTTGGCCAGTATCTGCACCGTGCGGGTGGCGTCCACGTCCAGAACGACGGGGGCGGCGGGCAGGCATACATCGAGATAATGATACGCGGCTTCCAGCGCCGGCCTGGTGGCGTCGACGGCTTGCGCTACGACGGAGGCGAGGTCAGTGGGAGCGCGCTGGAGCACGATCTTGCCGCTGTTGATGCGCGATATTTCCATCAGGTCGTCGATGAGATGGACCATGTGCTTGAGCTGGCGGTCCATGATTGCCAGCACCCTCTGCTTGCTTTCCGGCGAGCTAGAGGGGGACTGCAGAAGGTCCAGGCCGGAGCGCACCGGTGCCAGCGGGTTGCGCAGTTCGTGCGCCAGCGTGGCGAGGAACTCGGTCTTGCGGCGATTCGCCTCGGACAGGTCCGCCGCTACCTGGCGCAAGTCGTCTTCGGCTTTTTTTCTTGCCGTAATGTCGGTAAAGATGATGGCAATCCGCAGTTCTTCCGGTTCACCGATTGGCGCTGCGTAGACGTCCCACCAGTAACCCATGGCGGCCGAGTGTTCGATAAAACGCTCCGGTTGCCTGGTCAGGGCGACCTTGCCATAGATGGCTATCCAATGGGGCTCGATATCGGGCACCAGCTCACGGATGGTCCGGCCTGCCGCGTCGATCAGCCCGGACTGTACTCCGAATGCGTCGTTGACCTCTTCAAATCGGTAGTCGGCCGGCACGCCGTGCGTGTCGACGACGACCTGCACGACCGCAAATGCCTCGTCCATGGACGACAGCAGGGTACGGTAGCGCTCCTGCGCCTCCCGCAGGGCGGTCTGCGCTTCGGTCTGTCGCGTGATATCCACGGTGACGCCCGCCAGCACCTCGGCCTGGCCGGCGTCGTTGTACATCACCCGTCCGCGCGCGATGATGGACCGGTAGACACCGTCGGCTCCCTTGACGCGGTACGCGGCGCTGAAGAAAGCCCGGGTTGCAATGGCATGCTCAATTTCCGCCGTCACCCGGGCGCGGTCGTCGGGGTGTATGGCTTGCGCATACAGTGCCAAAGGCGCCGATGGCGCAAGCTCGTCGGCCACGCCGAACAGTTTGGTGAGGTTGCGGTCGGCGACCACGCTGTCGTGCTCAATATTCCAGATCCAGCTCGCCACTTCAGCGGCGGACAGCGTTGCTTCGAAACGCAGCGTGGCAGCTTTCAGCGCATCCTCGCTCGAACGCCGCGCCGTGATATCGGCGGCAGTGCCGATCACGGTCACCGCGCCGGAATCGGCCGGCGTATGGCGCACGCCCGTCACTTCGAGCCAGCGTGGCACCGGTTCTCCCAAACGCCGGAACTGCCCGGTGAAGTGCAGGGGAATGCCGCTGTCCGCCGTGGCGCGCAGGCTGTGTTCAAACCGTTCCAGGTCCTGTGAGACCAGGAAGGCGCCCAGATAGGCATTGCGCGGATTGGCTTGCTGCGACGGGACGTTGAAGATGTCGAACATGCGCGGGTTTTCCCAGGTGCCGGTGCCCCGCGCATCCCACGTCCAGATGCCAAGCTGGGCTGCGTCGGTCGCCAAATTCAGCTGCTCCTTGGCCTTGCGCAGGCGCGCTTCGGATTGCTCCGCAGCGACCCGTCTCTGGCGTTCGTCCTCGGCGCGGCTGCTGGCGATGACGGCGGCCGTGAGCGCGGTCACGTCATGCATGGAGATGACGGCGCCGAGCACCTGGCCGTTACCGTCCAGTACCGGCCGGCCCGCCACCCTGACGTGGCGCATTGTTCCCGCCGGCGTTTTGACGACGATGTTGGCGTTGTCCACGGTGTCGCCATGCAGCGCGCGATACAGCGGTACTTCGTCACAGGGCAGGAGCGTGACGCCGTCGGGCCGGTACAGATGGTAGTGGCGCGCCCATTGCTCGAATGGCAGCGGGTGGGCGTCCATCTCATGAATGTCGCGCGCCACCTGGTTGAAGAACGTGACGCGTCCCTGGCGATCGCACACGACGATGCCCGCATCGACACTTTCGATCAGAGCGGCGACGAACGAGCGCTGCTCCGCTCCGCTGGGCGCAAGGTGATCCGGTGCGGCAACCGCTGCCGCGCGCATGATCTTGCCGTAGCCGACGACGGTGGTGGCATCGTCCGCAAATACCTGGTTGACGATGCCGTCGCAAAATACCGTGCTGCCGTCGCGGCGCAGGTGCAGCCTGACATCCGAGCTACATCCGTACTGCCTTGCCCCGGATAGCTCCGCTTCTGCTGCACCGGAATCGCGGTCCTCCTGCGTATAGATCATCAAGACCGGCTGGCCGACGGCTTGTGCAGCCGACCAGCCCAACAGTTTCTCCGCGCCTGCTGACCACTCCATGATTCTGCCCTCGACGTCGGTGATGATGATGGCGTGTTCGTTGGCGCTTTGGGCGAACAAGCGGTAACGGTCCGATGATGAGAGTTGGTGCATGGGCGTCGTGGATGGCAAAAGATGGCGGGCGAATTGCATTTTAGCGTTGCGCATGGGTGCAGCGTAGCGAGGCGAGGGGTGTAACGAGCGCTTGCGCACACATGCCACGCTATCGGTTCGCAAGGGTCGTGGGTGCCTCACGCGCTGCGTTCCTGGCGCACAGGAAAAATGCGCGCATGCGAGCTCAGCCACGGCAAGACGCCGCGGCCTGATGGGCGCCGGCGTCAAGGGGGAGCAGGCGTAAATAGGGTGGTGAGCTACAGCCCTTGCGGCATGCGCACCATGCTTACCCGCTTACTCTATGCAGTCAGCGGTCAGGCAGCCGCTTTTGGTCTAGATCGCGGCGAAGTGGCAACCAAGCTTCACGGATTCCGATGCGGAACTTCGGGCGGGCAAGATAGGTATTGAGGATGCAAAGATGTTCCCAAAAGTCGGCGGACGATGACTTTCTCGCGAATAATATTTGCGGTTCCACATACCGTGCGCAAGTAGGCTTCCACGTTGGTTCCAAACGAAGCGACGGCCTTCGCGTGTCTCTGGCGCAACTGTTGATAGGTGTGCGATTCGGCGGCCCCCACGTTTTGCTCTTCGGATTTCGCTACGGCAAGCAAAAATTGCGTCTCCGCAACCGTCAATCCGCGCAGCACCTCATCACCATCTTGCGTGATATCGATGGCGTCGCTGGCTAACAAAACTTCCCGTTCTTTTTTGCTTACGTTCAGCATGTCATTCTCCCGCTGTTCAGAACAGACTCGGCAGATTAAACATTAGCGAAAAACAAGGATTTTGTCAGCCGTCCGATACGCGCTGTGGTGCCAACCACACACGCGGCACCTTGCCACGGATATGTCATGCGGATCATCCTGGTCGGCCTTGTCGCGCCTGCGCTCAAGCGCGCAAGGGTGGCGGGATCGGATTTCAAATGTTGCGGACCGGCCATGGACAGGTTTGGCCAGCCGCGACGGTGGGTGGGCTACGTGCGGCGCACTGGCCATCTGGCGTGTTCACCCTGGACGGACGATGCCGCGACCTTGCGACCGCTCATCACCGGCGCCTGCCTGCAGCCTAGGATGGAACGGAAGCGCGTTGCGGACATAGGCGGCTCTTGGCGAACAAAGGGGACATTCATGTACAGGCACATCACAACGGCTGAAGGGTGGTATTTCGTTGCCAAGGATGGTACCGCTGGCAGCACCACGGTGCTCCGGCTTGCGGCCTGGGCGCTGCTGGACGGTAGCACAGTTGTAGTAGGGCTGGTCGGTAACGTGCGCGGTGGCGGGGCCAACTGCGCCAGTTCCAGCCATCGCAACATGGCCGTGCTGGTGGCCGTGCCGCCCATCGAGGGGCAGTACAAGCATGTGAGCGACATGACGGAAGATGAGCTCGCCGCTGTGGCATCCACGAAGGACGCCGACCATTGAGGCCCGCTCTCTGACTGGCGGTCCTGCCCGGTTACGTCGACACTTCGGCATACGCGGGTGCTGCTGGCAAGGCAGTGTTCCGTCTGCGTATGCCGTGGGCATGGTTGCCTCGATGCCGGGTCCTGGGTGCCGGTACCGGTAAGACTTGCCGCATGCGGGACACTGCGCGCGAGGGCGATAGCGCCGATGCTGATGGTCGTCGTTGCGAACCTTTGCAGCGCGGTTTTCATCAATGCCACTGATACCAACTCGCCCGAGACCATGGTTACGGCGCGGTGGTCTGCGCGCAGGGCAGGGCCCGCTGTTCTTTGGGGGCGAGACGATATCCGTGCCATGGCCCAAGCTTCCCTGGTTACAAAATTACCTGTGTGCAAACGCAGGCCCGGCTGCGCCGGGCATTGCGTGGCAACCGCGGGTGCTGAGGCATGTGCGGCCGTTTCTGCTACCGCTTGGTGTTGCTGGCTGCGCGTCATGCGGCTTGAGGCCATCGTCCCCGTTGATGCAGCTTCTTCATTGCATGCCATGCACATGATTGCTGCCTGGATTTGCCGGGTAGTCAGCGGTGAATCTCCGTTTGATGCCCGGGAGTTCTGGATGATCCGTGGCCCAGTGATGTGATTCGGTAGCTATCGTTTACCGGTGTGCTGACGGGCCACCGGGCCGCTGGCGAATTCCGCGTTGCAAGTGCTGGCGCGATCATGGTTCTGCGGTTGTCGGCGGCCAGGTGCCGGCGTCGCTGTGCAATGACCGGCAGCATGGGCGCTGCTGGCCGCTGTGTCCAGGGCGCGGGTTACGCGGGCGCGGTGCCGGCATGGTGCACTGCTGCTGGCGGCGCCGCTTGTTGTTTGTCGACGCTGGGTAAACCGGTGGCGGGCATGCTCCCGGGCGAGGCCCTGCGGGCCCGTCCTCCTTGCGGGTCGCTCGCGCTCCGTCCGTCCACTGCGTGGCCGGACCGGCACGTACGTGCCGCCTCCAGTCCTCCTCTCGCAACACCTGCTCCACAAGGGGCTGCTGCGCAACCCCTTGGCCGCACGGCGCATCCCGCAACGGCAACATCACCCCACGCGATGCGCTGCGCGCAACGCTCAGTGCTGAAAGGCCTGAAGTGAGGGGGGATGCTTTC
>JBEVMD010000500.1:0-6158 GCA_040508835.1 Duganella sp.
CGCCATCGCGCCACTTCACGCCGTCCGACGGCGGCTGGCGCGCGATGCCGGCCGGCTTCAGACTGCACCTGTCCGACCCTGGCCTGCCGTGGCTGTTTGCGCTGGCGTTCTTGCTGATGGGCGCGTTTGTCAGCCTGTATAACTACATTGCGTACCGGCTGCTGGGCGCGCCGTTTGGCCTCAGCCAGAGCCTGGTGGGCACGGTGTCGTTCCTGTATTTGCTGGGCATTTACAGCTCGGTGTGGGCGGGCAAGCTGGCGGATCGTTACGGCCGCCGCCACGTGCTGTGGGCGGTGATGGCCATGATGCTGGCCGGGCTGCTGCTCACGCTCTCGAACTGGCTGCCGCTGATCCTGGCGGGCGTGGCGCTGTTCACGTACGGTTTCTTTGCCACGCACTCGGTGGCCAGCAGCTGGGTGGGCCGGCGCGCCTTGTCGAACAAGGCGCTGGCGTCCGCGCTGTACCTGTTCTTCTATTACCTCGGTTCCAGCGTGGTGGGGTCGGCCACCGGCATCATGTGGGGCCGCGACGGCTGGCCCGGCGTGGTGATGGTGCTGGGCGCGTCGCTGGGGCTGGGTTTGCTGGTGGCATTGCGCCTGCGCACGCTGGCGCCGCTGGGCGCGGCAGAAAAATAAAACGATCTGATCTTTGTCAATCGTCGCCACGGAATCTGTCGGCGGCAGTGGTGTCGAATCAAGATGGGAGAAATTTTTCCCGCCTTTTTTCGGAGGTAACACCATGCCGCTTACCCATCTCAGCACGCAAATGACTACCCAAGCAAACGCGCAGGCAAACGCGCAGGCGAACGCCAGGGACATCGAACGCCGCTTCCACCTGGTCGAACAGGCCATCGCCCAGGCGGCGGAAGCGAGTTCGGCCGAACATCACCTGCCCAGCGAACTGCGCGACGCCGTCCAGCGCCTGGACCGGCTGGGCGATACCGCGCGCAGCGTGCTGCAATCGAACGACGACGTCCGCATCCGCAAGCTGGTGGGCGACATGGCCACGTCGGCCGAACGCGCCCGCCGCGTCTGCACCAATATCCCGCAGCTGTCGGCCCAGATCCGCGGCGCGGTCAGCCACCTGTACAGCCAGATCCAGGAACTGCAGCGCGATCTGCGGTAGCGCCATCGGCAACCCGCGCCGGCACCTCGTTACAACAAATGCCGCGCGTGCCGGTGCGGCGGCAGTTCCACGTCCATGAGGGCTGCGAAGTTACGGCCGTCGATGGCGCGCAGCGGGATGGCGAGTGTCATTGATGACTAGTGTCATTGACGGCCAGTGTCATGGACGTCCAGTGTCATTGATGTTCATTGTCACTGATGCCGGGTGTTATAAAACGCCCTTGGCGCGCAGCGCGGCGATCTCTTCGTCGCTGTGACCCAGCAGGTCGCGCAGGATGTCGTCCGTGTGCTGGCCCAGCAGTGGCGGCGCCACGGCATTGTCGGCGGGCGAGGCGGACAAACGCATGGGGTTGCGCACCAGCTTGACGGTGCCGGCCGTCGGATGCGGCACGTCGGTCACCATGCCGCGGGCCAGCACTTGCGGGTTGGCGTACACGTCGTCGAGGTTGTTGATCGGGCCGCACGGCACGCCCACCGCTTCCAGCCGCTCGATCCAGAAGTCGCGCGACTGCTGCAATACCATCTCGGCCAGCAGCGGCACCAGTTCCTCGCGGTGCTGGACGCGCAGCGGATTGGTGGCGTAGCGCGGGTGCAGGGCCAGGTCGGCGCGGCCGCCCGCTGCCACGAATTTCTGGTACTGGCCGTCGTTGCCGGTGGCGACGATGATGTAGCCGTCCGCACAGGCAAAGGTCTGGTACGGCACGATGTTCGGGTGCGCATTGCCCCAGCGCTTGGGCGGCTTGCCGCTGTTGAGGTAATTGCTGCCCATATTGGCCAGCATGGCCACCTGCACATCGAGCAGCGCCATGTCGATGTACTGGCCTTCGCCGGTGCGGTCGCGATGGGTCAGTGCGGCAAGAATCGCAATGGTGGCGTACATGCCGGTCATCAGGTCGGTCAGCGCCACGCCCGCTTTTTGCGGACCGCCGCCCGGTAAATCGTCGCGTTCGCCGGTGACGGACATCAGCCCGCCCATGCCTTGAATCAGAAAATCGTAGCCGGCGCGGTGCGCGTACGGGCCATCCTGGCCGAAGCCCGTCACCGAGCAGTAGACCAGGTCGGGCTTGATGGCCTTGAGCGTGTCGTAATCGAGGCCGTAGCGTTGCAGCTGGCCTACCTTGTAGTTTTCCAGCACCACGTCGCAGTGCCGCACCAGGTCGCGCAGCAACGCTTGTCCTTCGGCACTGGCGATATCGATGGTGACCGAGCGCTTGCCGCGGTTGGCGGCCAGGTAATAAGCCGCTTCGGTGGTGTCGTTGCCGTCGGCATCCTTGGCGTACGGCGGGCCCCAGGCGCGGGTGTCGTCGCCGTTGCCGGGGCGCTCGATCTTGATGACGTCGGCGCCGAGGTCGGCCAGGTTTTGCGAGCACCACGGGCCGGCCAGCACGCGGCTCAGGTCGAGCACGCGGAGATGGCCCAGTGCTTTCGGGTTGGTCATGGTTGTTCTTCTATGATGGTGGTCTCGCCTGCCAGTGTAGTGTCTGCGCCGGGTTCGTGATAGTGTCGCGGATACCCGGTTACCAATTCCATAATAAATTCGGCATCATGTGGCCCTATCCTAAAATTGTTGCGCATCGCGGCGGCGGCACGCTGGCGCCCGAAAACACCCTGGCCGGTCTGCGCGCCGGCCTGGCGTACGGCTTTCGCGCCGTCGAGTTCGATGTCATGCTGTCCCGAGACGGCATCGGCATGGTCATGCACGATCCCGAATTCGGCCGTACGGTGGCTGGGCGCGGCACGGTGCCCACCACCCTGGCGCGCGACCTGGCGGCCATGGACGCGGGCAGCTGGCACAGTGCGCCATTCCAGGGCGAGCCGGTGCCGTACTACACCCAGTTCATCGATTACTGCCGGGCGCAGCGCATCTGGATGAACGTGGAAATCAAGCCGGCCGACGGTTGTGACGCAGCCACCGGCGCCTGGGTGGCCCGCGTCACGCGCGATGCGTACGCGGACGAGATTGCCGCTGCCAAGGTCGATGGCAATTTCGCCCAGGTGCCGCTGCTGTCGTCGTTCAGCTTTGAAGCGCTGGCTGCCGCCCGCGACGCCGCGCCCGATGTGCCGCGCGGCTACCTGCTCGACCGTATTCCCGCCGACTGGGAAACGCAGGCGCGCGAACTGGGCGCGGTCGCCATCCATACCAACCACAAGCATTTGACCCGCGATCTGGCAGCCGCCATCCGGGGCGCCGGATACGGCCTGTTTTGCTACACCGTCAACGATCCGGCGCGCGCCCGGGAAATCCTGTTGTGGGGCGTGGACGGCTTTTGCACCGACAAGATCGATTTAATCGGACCGGCCTTTACCTAAAACCATGCGCAGGTCACGCTCATATATAATCAATCCTTTGCATTTGCCAGCTACCTCCCTGCATACGACATGAAATCATCTGAAATCCGCGAGAAGTTCCTCAAGTTTTTTGAATCCAAGGGTCATACGATTGTCCGTTCCAGCCCGCTGGTACCTGGCAACGATCCGACCATGCTGCTGACCAACAGCGGCATGGTGCAATTCAAGGACGTTTTCCTTGGCCTCGACACGCGCCCGTACTCGCGCGCGACCACCGTGCAGCGCTGCGTGCGCGCCGGCGGCAAGCACAACGACCTGGAAAACGTCGGCTACACGGCCCGTCACCACACCTTCTTCGAAATGCTGGGCAACTTCAGCTTTGGTGATTATTTCAAGCGCGATGCGATCCAATACGCGTGGGAACTGCTGACCAAGGTCTATGGCCTGCCCGCCGAAAAGCTGACGGTCACCGTCTACATCGAGGATGACGAAGCGTACGACATCTGGGCCAACGAAATCGGCGTGCCCAAAGAGCGCATCATCCGCATCGGCGACAACAAGGGCGCGCGCTACGCGTCCGACAACTTCTGGCAGATGGCCGACGTCGGCCCATGCGGCCCGTGCACCGAGATCTTCTACGATCACGGCGCTGACATCTGGGGCGGCCCTCCGGGTTCCGCCGAGGAAGACGGCGACCGCTTCATTGAAATCTGGAACCTGGTATTCATGCAGTTCAACCGCGACGAAGCGGGCAATATGAACAAGCTGCCCAAGCCATGCGTCGATACCGGCATGGGCATGGAGCGCCTGGCCGCCGTGCTGCAACACGTGCACAGCAACTACGAAATCGACCTGTTCCAGAACCTGATCAAGGCTGCCGCGCGCGAAACCGGCGCCACCGACCTGGAATCGAAATCGCTGCGCGTGATCGCCGACCACATCCGCGCTGCCTCGTTCCTGATCGTCGACGGCATCATCCCGGGCGCCGAAGGCCACGGCTATGTGCTGCGCCGCATCATCCGCCGCGCGCTGCGCCACGGTCACAAGCTGGGTCAGACCAAGCCGTTCTTCTACAAGCTGGTGGCGGACCTGAATATCGAGATGGGCGTGGCCTATCCCGAGCTGGCCGAGGCAAAAGACCGCGTGGCCCAGACCCTGAAGCAGGAAGAAGAACGTTTCGGTGAAACGCTGGAAAACGGCATGAAGATCCTGGAAGCGCAGCTGGCCAAGGATCCGAGCAAGCTCGACGGCGCTACCGCATTCACCCTGTACGACACGTACGGCTTCCCGCTGGACCTGACGGCCGACATCTGCCGCGAGCGCAACATCACGCTCGACGAAGCAGGCTTTACGGCCGCCATGGAGCAGCAAAAGAAAACCGCGCGCGCGGCCGGCAAGTTCAAGATGGCTGCCAACGTCGAATACTCGGGCGAAAAAACCAAATTCGTCGGCTATGACGACCTGAGCGTCAACTCGACAGTGATCGCGCTGTACGCCAACGGCGTGGCGGTGCCGGAACTGAAAGAGGGCGAGCAGGGCATCGTGGTGCTGGACACCACGCCGTTCTACGCCGAGTCCGGTGGCCAGGTGGGCGACCAGGGCGCGATCAAGGCGGCCGGCGGCCTGTTCAACGTGGACGACACGCTCAAGATCCAGGCCGACGTGTTCGGCCAGCACGGCGTGCTCACGCAAGGCAGCCTGAAAGTGGGCGACGCCGTGTCCGCCGAAGTGGACTTGCACAAGCGCGGCCGCACCATCCGCAACCACTCGGCCACCCACCTGATGCACAAAGCCCTGCGCGAAGTGCTGGGCGGCCACGTGGCGCAAAAAGGCTCGCTGGTCGATCCGGACAAGACCCGTTTCGACTTCAGCCACAACGCGCCGCTGACGGCTGAGCAAATTGCCGAAGTTGAAGCCAAGGTCAACAAGGAGATCCTGGAAAACCACGCCACCATGGCCCAGCACATGTCGTTCGACGACGCCGTCAAGCATGGTGCGATGGCGCTGTTCGGCGAAAAATACGGCGACGAAGTGCGCGTGCTCGACATCGGCACCTCGAAAGAGCTGTGCGGTGGCGTGCACGTGCAGCGCACGGGCGACATCGGCCTGTTCAAGATCGTCGCCGAAGGCGGCGTGGCGGCCGGCATCCGCCGCGTGGAAGCGGTGACGGGCGAGGGCGCGCTGGCGCTGGTGCAAGGCATGGCGCGCAAGCTCGGCGATGCGGCCGCCGCGTTCAAATCGAACCCGGACGAATTGCTGGTCAAGATCGGCGCCGTGCAGGACCAGGTGAAATCGCTGGAAAAAGAACTGGCGGCGCTGAAGTCGAAACTGGCGTCGGGCCAGGGCGACGAACTGGCCACCCAGGCGGTCGATGTGAACGGCATCAAGGTGCTGGCCGCCACGCTGGAGGGCGCCGACGTGGCCACCCTGCGCGAAACCATGGACAAGCTCAAGGACAAGCTGAAGACCGCTGCCATCGTGCTGGCGGCCGTCAATGACGGCAAGGTGAGCCTGATCGCGGGCGTGACGGCGGACGCCACGTCCAAGGTCAAGGCGGGCGAACTGGTGAACTTCGTTGCACAACAAGTGGGCGGCAAAGGCGGCGGACGCCCCGATATGGCGCAAGCCGGCGGTACCGATCCGAGCGGTTTGCCGCAAGCGTTGGCAGGCGTTGCAGCCTGGATCGGCCAGCGCGCGTAACGTAGTTTTCAGCAACAAAGCCTTATAAAACAAGGTCAAGACGGC
>JBEVMD010000610.1:0-3610 GCA_040508835.1 Duganella sp.
GTCCGTAGCCGTTCCCAGCAGGGTCTGACGCACCAGGTCGTTGGAAAAGTAAGGAAACGCCTGCCATACCACTGCGGCCGCACCGGAGACCTGCGGCGCTGCGAAAGAGGTCCCGCTCCATTCCCAGTATTCCGGCGCATTGGCCGCATTGTCGGTGCCCGTGACCACCACCGTCCCCGGCGCCACCAGGCAATAGCGCATCGCGATTCCGCACGCGTTGGAATAACTGGCCAACTGCGTCGGGGCGGCGGTGTCCAACGCGGCAACCGCCAACCATCCCTGCTCCAGATCGGCCGCGGGCAGCGTGCCATTTGGCCCCTGCTGGCTCGGCAAGGCGGACATATCGGTGGGGTTGGCCATCGATTCGTTGCCGGTCGCAAAGACCACCAGGCCACCGTTGGACTGGATGAAAGGGCGGTACTCCTGCGCGATCGGCGCGGTCGCACTTGGGTTGGTCCAATACAGGCCACCCCAGGAGTTGTTCATGATCTTGACGCCACGGGCGATCAGGTCGCTGTGGACCGGGGCGAGGCCGAGCGCACCGCTGACCTCGTTCCCCTGTCCAGACCCGTCATCCACCGGATCCTGATCTGCAATGATGCGCGCCGACACGATCCGCGCGCCCGGCGCGATACCGCCAGGCCACGCACCGAAGGCGGCGCCGGCCATGATCTGCGATACCGCCGTGCCGTGGCCGACCACGTCATCCCGGGTGAGGTCGTTTGCCCTGGCATCGACATAGTTCAGATTGGCTGCGACGCGGCCTGCCAAGGAGGGATGGTTGCGATTGACGCCCGTATCCACCACGCCAATGGTGGTGCCCGTTCCGATCAGTCCTGCCGTGCGGGCCGCTGCCGTGTTGGTCAATTGGAGATGCGTGCCGTAGGCAGGATCCGGCGTGCTGACCACGGGCGTGGTCGGCGGCGGCGGCGGCGGTGTCGTGGGCGGAGTCTGGACGCCCGGGCTGCCGGCGTTGAGCGGCGGCGCATCACTGCGCGCACCACCTCCACTGCCGCAGGCGCTGATGACCGCGCAAGCCAGCGCGCCCAGTGCCAATCGCCCCATGCCATGCGCCGTCAAGGCGCCCCTGTGATCACGTGCTGCCATGCCATGTCTCCCCGAGACGTTTGTGACCCCATCGGCCATGACAGGGCGGATGCGAAATGTAGCGCAAAAATTCCGTTAAACGCGTGGCGGACGATGGTCTGATTGGCGAACCGGGAAGCGGATCCGGATAATCGGGCCACCACTCAACGGGACGTGAGACATGACCGGCATCGTCATCACTGGCGCCAAGCGCACTGCCATCGGCGCCTTCATGGGGCAGTTCACCGGGGTTGCGACCCCGACACTTGGCGCTGCCGCGATCGGTGCCGCACTCGTCCAGTCCAAGCTGGACGTGGCCGACGTGTCCGAAGTCATCCTGGGCTGCGTGCTCCCGGCCAACCTGGGCCAGGCACCCGCGCGCCAGGCCGCCCTGGCCGCGGGCCTGCCAACCGCCACCGGCTGCACGACGATCAACAAGGTCTGCGGTTCCGGCATGAAGGCCGTGATGCTGGCCCATGACCTCATCAAGGCCGGCTCGGCCACGATCGTGGCGGCGGGCGGCATGGAGTCCATGACCAATGCCCCGCACATGCTCCCCAACTCCCGCACCGGTAACCGCTACGGCAATTTCCAGGCCGTGGACCACATGGCCTGGGACGGCCTGACCAGTCCTTACGACGGCCAACCCATGGGCGTGTTTGCCGAAAACACCGTTGAGAAGTACGGCTTCACCCGCCAACAGCAGGACGACTACGCCATTACCTCGGTACAGCGCGCGCAGCAGGCGCAGGCCGACGGCGCGTTCAACGAGGAGATCGTCGCGGTCAAGGTGGCCAGCCGCAAGGGCGAAGTGGAATATGCCTCGGACGAACAGCCTTCGCGCTCGGACGTGTCCAAGATCCCCACTCTCAAGCCGGCCTTCAAGAAGGACGGCACGGTCACCGCCGCGAGCTCATCGAGCATCTCCGATGGCGCAGCCGCGCTGGTCCTGATGTCGCAGGACGATGCCTCCCGGCGCGGTATCGCCCCGCTGGCGACGGTCGTCGGCCACCATACGTTTTCGCAAGAACCGGAATGGTTCACCACCGCCCCGGTCAAAGCCGTGGAAGGACTGCTCGAAAAAATCGGCTGGACCGTCGAGCAGGTCGACCTGTTCGAGATCAACGAGGCCTTTGCCGTGGTCTCGATGGCGGTCATGCACGACTTGTCGATCCCGCATGACAAGGTCAACGTCAACGGCGGGGCCTGCGCGCTTGGCCACCCGATCGGAGCCTCGGGCGCGCGCCTGATTGTCACGTTGATCAATGCCTTACGCACCCGCGGCCTCAAGCGGGGTGTGGCTTCACTGTGCATCGGCGGGGGCGAGGCGACCGCCATCGCGGTCGAGGTGCCCTGAATCATTCACACCGGTTTGACGCCCGGAAGTTTCAATTCTCTTGACAGCCGTATACGGCTTGTCATCATTGTTAAGGCGCGCAATAGCGCGTTGCCAAACTAATCGACGAGGAAATACCGCAATGACCATCAACAAGACGCTGATCGCGCTGGCCATGGGCCTGGCCCTGGCTGCTTGCTCGAAGCAGGAACAGGCCGCCGACGCCGCTGCCGACGCCAGCGCTGCCAGCACCGAAGCCCAGGCTGCCGCCGACGCCGCTCCGGCTACCGACGCTTCGCAGACCGCTGCTGACGCCGCCGCCACCGCCGCTGACGAAGCCGCCAACGCCGCTGCCGATGCCTCTGCTGCGCCGACCGACGCTGCCGCTGAAGCCGCTGCCGACAAGGCTGACGCCGCTGCAGACAGCGCCGAGCAGTCCAAGGACGCCGCCAAGGATTCCGCTGAAGGCGAGAAGAAGTAATCTTCTTTCAGCGATGGCACCCGTCCCGGGCGCCGATCCAAAAAAGCTGCCGGGCAACCGGCAGTTTTTTTTTTGGGGGGGCCAGCAGGGTTGACCAATGCCCGGCTCGCCGCTCGCCGCACCGCTGATTGGCGTCGCTTGGCTAGGTTGAAAACGTCCCCTGGGGCGCGGAAACAGCGCCTTCCCGGCCGCCGCCAGGCGCCCGCTTCCGGCGATTTTTTGCTTGCGCCACCGTGACGATTTGCCCTGTATGCTCCGCGCTCCATCCATGCAGGAACACGCTATGAAGATGCTGACCTCCGCCGTGATCGTTTCCGCCGTGCTGGCACTGGGTGCCTGCTCGCAGAAGACCCAGGACCAGGCTGCCGCCGCTGCCGACAGTGCAGCTGCGGATGCCTCTGCCGCCGCCGAAAAGGCCACGGCTGAAGCCAGCCAGGCAGCGGACTCCGCCGCCGCCGCCGCAAGGAACGCCTCCGCTGAAGCAAGCGTCGCCGCCGAGAAGACCGAGAATGCCGTCCAGCAGGGTGCTGCCGACGCTGCCGCTGCCGCATCGGACGCTGCACAGGCCACCGCCGACAAGGCGGCCGAGGCTTCCCAGAAGGCCGAAAACGCCACCGAGAAGTAAGTCGCGCGCACGCTGGCGATTAGCGTGGACCAAGGCCCGCACCCGCGGGCCTTTTTGATGTCCATGACGCCGGAACCCCGGC
>JBEVMD010000060.1:0-3172 GCA_040508835.1 Duganella sp.
CCGTACAGACAGGTTGCATAAACAAGATCAGAATGACAACTCACAAATGCACAGGAGATAACCATGAGCTATACCGAACGCGATCCATACGGCATGTACGTGGACAACGGCCACAAAGGCCCAGGTCCTGAACTGATGGGTGCCGACACCCTGATCGGCGACCACGTGCACAACCTGCAAAACGAACACCTGGGCGAGATCAAGGAAATCATGCTCGACATGCGTACCGGCAAAATCGCCTACGCGGTCATGGCTCACGGCGGCGTGCTGACCATCGGCGAAAAACTGTTTGCCGTGCCATGGGAAGCGCTGACGCTCGACACCGTCAACAAACGCTTCACCCTGAACATCGACAAGGAGCGCATCGAAAACGCGCCCGGCTTCGACAAGGACCAATGGCCGAACATGGCCAACCAGACCTGGGCGTCGCAAGTGCAGGATTATTACAATCCTTCGCACAACGCCCCGCTGTAAGCAAGCTCTTTAGCGGATGCACGGCCGGCCTTGCCGGCTGTGCCGAAACGACTTTATTTGATGAACCCACGAGTGAAATAAGTATCTCTACGTACCGTTGAAACATTAAAACAACACTAATAATGTTTGATCCCGCAATCAGCTAAAAATCCGCATGTCCTTATGAGCAATTTGACTAGAATCAAATTTTACTCATGGGAGACGCCACGTGTCCGCAGTTACCTCCGCCGTAATCGATTCCGCCATTTCGCCGCTCCGTAAAGCCGTGCTGCTCAGCCTTTACGGCGCCACCGCGCTGACTGCTGCCGCCCTGTCACCTGCCGCCCACGCCCAGACCACCACGCTCGACACCGCCGCCGGCAATACGCCGCTGCAGGCCGTGACCGTGGTCGGCTCGCGCCGCGCCGCGTCGTCCTCCACCGATACCGTGGTGCCGGTGGACCTGATCCCCATGAACAAGCTGGCCGAGCAAGGCGGTCAGTTCGACCTGGCCCAGACCCTCACTTATATTTCGCCGTCGTTCAACTCGACGCGCCAGAGCGGCGCCGACGGCGCCGACCTGTTCGTTTCGGCCGCCGTGCGCGGGCTCGGCTCCGACCAGACCCTGGTGCTGGTCAACGGCAAGCGCCGCCACACCACGGCCCTGGTCAACCTGTTTGGCGCGCGCAATCGCGGCAATACCGGTACCGACCTCAACGCCATTCCCATGCTGGCCATCCGCGACGTGCAAATCCTGCGCGACGGCGCCGCCGCCCAGTACGGTTCGGACGCGATTGCCGGCGTGATGGACATCACCCTCAAGAAGAGCAAGGGCTGCGAAGCGATTTCCGGCTACAGCCAGTACTCGGCCGGCGACGGCGAGAACTGGATGGGCTCGGCCTACTGCGGTTTCGACATCGGCAATGGCGGCGTGCTCAGTCTGACCGGCGAATACCTGAACCGGGGCCGCTCGAACCGCGCCGAACCCGATAACCCGCGCATCATCGGCGACACCAAGACCGAAAGCGAAACCATTTACGCCAACGGCGAGCTGCCCACCACCGGCAACGGCCGCCTGTACTTTACGGCCGGCGCCCAGCAGCGCGACGGCTCGAGCGCCGCGTTTGCACGGGGCGGCATCGGTTCGGACGATATCCCGAGCCGCAATTCGGCCGCCATGTATCCGAACGGTTTCGTGCCGTTCATCGACGCCCGCATCGAAGACCGCTACGCCATCCTCGGCCACCGCATCCAGCTCGGCGACTGGAACACCGACCTGTCGCAGACGTACGGCTACAACAAGATGCGTTACAACATCAATAACACCATCAACGCGTCGATCGCCAACCTGGACCTGATCAACGGCGGCCAGGGTGTGAGCGCCAGCGCGTTCGACGCCGGCGGTTTCTCGTTCCAGCAGATGACCACCAACCTCGACCTGAGCCGCTATTACGACGGCGTGCTGGGCAAGGGCATGAACGTGGCGTTCGGCGCCGAATACCGGCGCGAGGAATTCAAGATCTTCTCCGGTGAAGCGGGCTCGTACATCGACGCCGACGGCGTCGGCTTTGGCGGCAATGCAGGCAGCCAGGGCTTCCCCGGCTTCCAGCCCGGCGACGTCACCACGGCCAAGCGCCACAGCAATGCCGCCTACCTGGACCTGGAAGCGGACTTCACCGACCGCGTGAAGGGCCAGGCGGCCGTGCGCTACGAGAAATTCAGCGACTTCGGCTCCACCGTGACCGGCAAGCTGGCCGGCAGCGTGCGCACTGCCGACACGGTGCTGCTGCGCGGCTCGGCCAGCACGGGCTTCCGCGCGCCGTCGCTGCAGCAAAGCCACTTGTCGACCACGTTCACCGACTTCATCGGCGGCGTGCCGAAGGAAGTGGTGCTGGCGCCCAACGGCGGCGCCGTGGCCAACGCGGCCGGCATTCCCAAGTTGAAGGAAGAGAAATCGACCAGCTTCACGCTGGGCACCACGTGGACGCCGACCCAGGCAATCTCGGTCACCGCCGACCTGTACCGCATCAAGATCAAGGACCGCATCGTGCTGTCGGGCCGCTTCAATGCCGACAACTACCCGGACCTGGCCGACCGCCTGGCGGCGCTGGGCGTGGGCGAGGCCCAGTTCTTCGTCAACTCGGTCGATACCAAGACCCAGGGCATCGATCTCACCGCCTCGCACAAGACGGCACTGGGCAGTGGCCGCCTGAGCACCTTCCTGGGCCTGAACGTGAGCAAGACCGAGGTGACCGACATCCACGCCCCGGACTCGCTGCGCGGCTTCGAGGACGTGCTGCTGTCGGAAAAGGAACGCCTGTACATCGAGCAAGGCGCACCGCGTTCGAAAGCGACGCTCGGCTTCAATTACAGCCTGGGCGACTGGGAAAGCGACCTCAAGATCATCCACTTCGGCCCGCAAACGCTGGGCACGTTCGATGGCACGGCCAACGGCGTTCCGAACCAGCGCTACAAGTCGAAGACGTCCGCCGACCTGGCTTTTACATACAACATCAACAAGGACATGAAGTTCACGTTCGGCGGCAACAACCTGTGGGGCGCCCGCCCGACCGCCCAGGACGCGGACCAGACCGACAATGGCTTCAAATACGAAAGCGTGCAGTTCGGCTTGAACGGCACGTCGTATTTCGGCCGGCTGTGGGTAAAGTTCTAAGCGTCCTGCAGACCATTTAGCCTCTGACTTTTGAGCCGTCATCCC
>JBEVMD010000109.1:0-5292 GCA_040508835.1 Duganella sp.
CCGGAGGATGGCCCGGGCGGCCCGACGTCAGGCCGTCGTACAGTTTTTTCTTACGAGGTGATGCCTAGAAGGTTTTGCTGAGGGTGAGCAGCACCGCCGTCTTGCCCGTGAACTTGCCGTTGGCCGGCGACGCGTACGCCGTCTTGCTGGCGTTGGTGCCTACCACGGCCAGCGCGCCGGTCACGATGCCGAAGTCCTTCGTCGCGCCGACTTTCCAGTCGGTGTAGTCGGCTGCCTCGTTATTCCGGATTTTTTGATGGCCGGCGTGCAGGTTGATGATGAAGCCCTCGCCCGCCTCGATATTGGCGCCCACGTCCAGGTAGCCGCTGTTCTTGCTGTCCACAAAGCCGAACAGGTTGGTCACCGCGTGCGAGTACTTGACGTAGGCGGGGCCGAATCCCAGCTGGCCATACAGCTCGGTGGTGTCGGCGTCGGCGAAGCCCGCCACGTGCTTGAGGCCATTCGATGGATACACGTAAGTGAGCACGCCCACGTCGTACGTCATGGACGACGTGGCGTCGCCGAACTGACCGCGCTTGCCCGCGTAGATATCGAGTTCCACGTCGCCGTCGCCGCCCGCGTCCTTGGTCCACTTGATCGAGGACGCCCAGGCGCCCACATACAGGCCGGTGGGATTGTTGACGTAGTCCGCCCCGCCCTGCACGGCCGGCTGCAGGCGCGTTTGCGAAATGCCGCGATAGCGGTAGTCCGATACCACGGCTGCATTGAAACTGACTTCGTTGGCCGGCTTGGCGGCATCTTCGGCATGGGCGACGCCGGCAGCAATGGCGGCGAATGCGGCACACGAAGCCGCAGCAAGTACCAATTTATTCATGATGCACTTCTTTCTCTGGTTTCTATTAATAGTGGGTAGTCTGGGTAAAACGGCCGAACTCCGCGCCGGGCAGCGACCGCATCACCGCTTCCATCACCGGATCGACCATGGCCGCGCCCACGCACAGCCACACTTTCATGCGGGTGCCGTGTTCGCAGATTTCGATGCGGATGAACTCCAGCGAATCGCCGCAAATCCGCATGACCATGCGTCGCAGGTCCGTGACCGATGCCGGATCGACCTTGAGTGTCATCACGCAGGGGAAGGGATTCATGGCGACTCCAATGAGGGTTAAGCGATGGTTCCAGCTTATCGGCCGCGCAGTAAAAACTGTCTAAAAAGGCGGCGCCCTCTTGTAAACATCGTGTATAAATTGCCGCTGATTCCTCCGGTTGAGGATAGAATACGCAAACACGCGCAATTAGCTGTACATATACCCAGTACATAAACCAGTATCGACATTATCAGCTTGATCACGTATGGCCACTAAAAAACCAGTTTCCGACTATAGCGAATCCTCCATCCGGGTCCTCAAGGGCCTGGAACCAGTCAAGCAGCGCCCGGGCATGTACACCCGCACCGAGAACCCGCTGCACATCATCCAGGAAGTCATCGACAACGCCTCGGACGAAGCGCTGGGCGGCCATTGCAAGAACATTATCGTCACCCAGAACGCCGACGGCAGCATCACGGTGGAAGACGACGGCCGCGGTATTCCGGTGGGCCTGCACCCCGAAGAAGGCGTGCCCACGGTCGAAATCGTGTTTACGCGCCTGCACGCGGGCGGCAAATTCGACAAGGGTTCGGGCGGCGCCTACGCGTTCTCGGGCGGCCTGCACGGCGTGGGCGTCTCGGTCACCAATGCGCTGTCCAAGCGCCTGGAGATCACCGTCTGGCGCAAGGAACCCAATGGCACCGGCCTGCACAACCTGGTGTTCGAGCATGGCGACGTGGTCGAACCGCTGACCTCCGTGGTCGCGCCCCGCGACGGTAAAAAATCCGGCACGCGCGTCACCGCATGGCCCGACGCCAAGTACTTCGATTCCCCGGCCATTTCGCAAACCGAGCTGCAACGGCTGCTGCGCTCCAAGGCGGTGCTGCTGCCGGGCGTCACGGTCACGCTCACCAACGCCAAGACCGGCGAATCGCAAACCTGGCAGTACAACGACGGCTTGCGCGGCTATCTGACCGAAGCGCTGGCGCAGGCAACCGACGGCGACACCCTGATCCCGCTCTTCGAAGGCGCGCAGTTCGCCGGCCCGGACGCCGAAGGCTTTGCCGAAGGCGAAGGCGCGGCATGGGTGGTGGCGTGGACCGAACAAGGCGCCGTGGTGCGCGAATCGTACGTCAACCTGATCCCCACCCCCAACGGCGGCACCCATGAATCGGGCCTGCGCGACGGCCTGTATGGCGCGGTCAAAAACTTCGTCGAGATGCACTCGCTGCTGCCCAAGGGCGTCAAGCTGCTGCCCGAAGACGTGTTTGCGCGCGTGTCGTTCGTGTTGTCGGCCAAGGTGCTGGACCCGCAATTCCAGGGCCAGATCAAGGAGCGCCTCAACTCGCGCGACGCCGTGCGCCTGGTGTCCACCTATTCGAAACCGGCGCTGGAGCTGTGGCTCAACCACCACGTCGACTACGGCAAAAAGCTGGCCGAACTGGTGATCAAGCAGGCGCAATCGCGTCTGCGCTCGCTGCAGAAAGTGGAAAAGAAAAAGTCATCGGGCGTGGCCGTCTTGCCGGGCAAGCTCACCGACTGCGAATCGACCGACGTCACGCGCACCGAATTGTTCCTGGTCGAGGGCGACTCCGCGGGCGGTTCGGCCAAGATGGGCCGCGACAAGGAATTCCAGGCCATCCTGCCGCTGCGCGGCAAGGTGCTCAATTCGTGGGAAACCGACCGTGACCGCCTGTTCGCCAACAACGAGATCCACGATATCTCGGTGGCGATCGGCGTCGATCCGCACAGCGCGGGCGATACGCCCGACCTGTCCGGGCTGCGCTACGGGAAAATCTGCATTCTTTCGGATGCGGACGTCGACGGTTCGCACATCCAGGTGCTGCTGCTCACGCTCTTCTTCCGGCACTTCCCGGGCCTGATCGCCAGCGGCAATATCTGCATCGCCCGTCCGCCGTTGTACCGCGTGGACGCGCCGGCCCGTGGCAAGAAGCCGATCCAGAAGCTGTACGCGCTCGATGCGGGCGAACTGGTGGCCATCGAGGACAAGCTGCGCAAGGATGGCTTGAAAGAAGGCGCTTGGTCGATTTCGCGCTTCAAGGGCCTGGGCGAGATGAACGCGGAACAGCTGTGGGAAACCACGATGAACCCGGACACGCGCCGCCTGCTGCCCGTGTCGCTGGGCGAGTACGAACACGGCGAATCGGCTGCGCGCTTCAATATGCTGATGGGTAAAGGCGAAGCAGCAGCGCGCCGCGCCTGGATCGAAGAACACGGCAACGAAGCCGAAGCAGATATCTAATCAAGAACGACTATGACTCAAGCAAATCTCTTTGACGAATCGCTGCCGGACCCGGACGGCGCCCTGCCGCCTGGCGGCCCCACCGACGGCGGCGAAACCCTCACCCTGTCCACGTTTGCCGAACGCGCCTACCTCGATTACGCCATCTCGGTGGTCAAGGGCCGCGCTCTGCCCGACGTGTGCGACGGCCAGAAGCCGGTGCAGCGCCGCATCCTGTACGCGATGAACGAAATGGGCCTCAACGCCACGGCCAAGCCGCGCAAGTCGGCCACCGTGGTGGGCGACGTGCTCGGTAAATTGCACCCGCACGGCGACCAGTCGGTGTACGACGCCATGGTGCGCATGGCGCAGGATTTTTCCCTGCGCTATCCGCTGGTGGACGGCCAGGGTAACTTCGGCTCGCGCGACGGCGACGGCGCGGCAGCCATGCGCTACACCGAAGCGCGTCTGACGCCGATTGCCAAGGTGCTGATGGACGAGATCAATCTCGGCACCGTCGACTTCCAGGCCAACTACGACGGCTCCACCGAGGAACCGAGCCTGCTGCCGGCACGGCTGCCGATGGTGCTGCTCAATGGCGCCTCCGGTATCGCCGTCGGTTTGGCCACCGAAATCCCGTCGCACAATTTGACCGAAGTGGCGCAGGCGGCGGTGGCGATGATCCGCAATCCGAAGATTTCGCATGCCGAGTTGATGGCGCTGATCCCTGGCCCCGACTTCCCGGGCGGCGGCCAGATCATCACCCCGGCCACGCAGATCAGCGACATGTATGCCAATGGGCGCGGCAGCATGAAGGTGCGCGCGCGCTGGAAGATCGAAGAACTGGCGCGCGGCCAGTGGCAGGCGGTCGTCACCGAACTGCCGCCGGGCACCTCGTCGCAGAAGGTGCTGGAAGAGATCGAGGAACTGACCAATCCCAAGGTCAAGATGGGCAAGAAGGCGCTGTCGCCGGAACAGCTGGCGCTCAAATCGCTGGTCCTCAATTCGCTCGACACCATCCGCGACGAATCGGGCCGCGCCGCGCCCGTGCGCCTGGTGTTCGAACCGAAATCGAAGAACCAGGACCAGACCGAATTCATGCTGATGCTGCTCGCGCATACGTCGCTCGAGTCGTCGGCCTCGATCAACCTGGTGATGATCGGCGGCGATGGCCGTCCGCGTCAGAAAGGGCTGACCGAGATCCTGCAGGAGTGGATCGAATTCCGCTTTGCCACCGTTACCCGCCGCACGCAGTTCAAGCTGGGCAAGGTCGATGCGCGCATCCATATCCTGGAAGGCCGCGAGACCATCCTGCTCAACATCGATGAAGTGATCCACATCATCCGCAATTCGGACGAGCCGAAGTCCGCGCTGATGGAGCGCTTCCGCCTGTCCGACATCCAGGCCGAGGATATCCTGGAAATCCGCCTGCGCCAGCTGGCGCGCCTGGAGGCGATCAAGATCCAGCAGGAGCTGGCCGAACTGCGCAAGGAAAAAGGCACGCTGCAGGACCTGCTGGACAACCCGTCGTCGATGAAGCGCCTGATCGTCAGGGAAATCGAGAACGATGCCAAGACATATGGCGACGCCCGCCGCACCGTGATCGAAGAAGCGCAAAAAGCGGTGGTCGAACAAAAAGTGGTGGACGAACCGGTCACCGTGATCATCTCGGAAAAGGGCTGGATCCGCGCCCGCACCGGCGTGGGCCACGATGCCAGCCAGTTCACCTTCAAGGCCGGCGACACGCTGTACGGCGCGTTCGAGTGCCGCACGGTGGACAACCTGCTGGCATTCGGCAGCAACGGCAAGGTGTATTCGGTGCCGGTGGCAGCATTGCCCAATGCGCGCGGCGACGGCGTGCCGATCACCACGCTGGTCGACCTGGCGACCGGTGCGCGCATCCTGCATTACTTTGCGGGCAGCGGCACGACGCAGCTGATGCTGACCACGAGCGCCGGTTTCGGCTTCATCGCCAAGGCGGCCGACATGGTCAGCCGCATC
>JBEVMD010000129.1:0-3222 GCA_040508835.1 Duganella sp.
CTGTCTTGTGCGTGCTACTGCCAGCTCACGCTGCCGAGTCCCTGCGCGTTCGACTGGCGCGTGGCCGGCTTGCCGTACACGGTGGCCGAACCCAGTCCGCTCAGGTTCATGGTGGCGCGGGTTTTGGCGTACACGGTGGCGCTGCCCAGTCCCGTGAGGCGCACGTCGACCGCCTCGGCGCGCAGCTGCTGCGCATCGAGGCGGCCCACGCCGCCGAGGGTGGCGTTCAGTTGCCTGGTCTGGCCGATCATCTCTATGCGGCCAGCACCGTTCAGATGCAGGTCGACGTGGTCGCTGTTGCCGGCATTGACGGTCATGCCGCCGATTCCGCCGAGGTTCACGTCGACGTTGCGATATTGGGCGTTGACCGTCACGGCGCCCGCGCCTTGCAGCGTCAAGCGCAGCATGTCGCCGGAAAAGCCTTGGATGTCGGTGGCGCCCACGCCGCCCGACACCACTTCGCGCAGGTTGGGCAGCGTCAGTTCCGCGCGCAGGTCCTGCTTGTTACCGAAGTGGATGGTGCTGGTTTTGCCGGTGTCGATGCGCAGCTGGTCGCCGCTTTGCTGCACCGTGACTTTTTTCAGTGCTTCCGGCTGGCCGTACAGCGTGAGCGCGGCAACCGGACCTTGTTTGACCTTGAGGCTGATGACGCCGTCGAGGTTGACGTTGACGGTGCGCGCATCGACGCTGCGGCTTTCGCTCGTCGGTTCCGCCGCCAGCGCGGCAGGGCTGCCGCTGCACAGCGCTGCGGCCAGCACGTAGGCCTTCAGGGTGGTGTTCATCATGCGCCTCGCTCGTCGGTGGTGGTGGATTACAGCGCGGCTTTTTCAGCGGCGGTCAAGCGCTTGGCGGTGATGGTCACCACTGGCATGGCGGGCGCTTCGACTGTTTGCGCCACGCTGTGGGCAGCGATGAAGATGCGTGGCGCCGGGGTGCTGGCGGTGGCGTAAGTGGTGGCGCCGGCGATGATGGCGGTGGCGATGAAGATGGCTTCCATGTTTTTTGCGATGTTCATTTTGAGCTCCTGGGGGTTGACTAGTTCGTTGGTGTGATTGAACTATAGACAGGCGCGCCGGCGACAGCCACCGGCATGTGACGAACTGCAAAAAACGGGGGACAGGCTGCGGAATCGGCTACATCAGGCTGCGCCGCACAGGCGCGCATGGCTGTCGGCGTACAGCTGCGCGATCCACGCGGACACGGTTTTGAAGCGCGCGATCGAACCGGCGTCGCGGTGGCTGAGCAGCCAGATATCGCGCAGCACTTCCACCCGGTCGCCCAGGCGCTGCAAGCCTTCCTGCTCGCCCATGATGCAAGGCAGCAGCGCCAGGCCGACGCCGGCGCGGCAGGCGCGCACCATCGTGCTCAGGCTGTTCACCTTGAGTACGCGGCGCGGCTGCGGGCACATCGCTGCCAGCCATTGCATTTCGCCGGTGCCCGCCAGCGCGTCGTCGTACGCGATCCAGGGTTGCTGGCCCCAGCTGTCGCGCGGTGTCCCGGCAAAGCGGGCGTGGCCGTAGACGGCAAAGCCGAGGTCGCCCAACTTGCGCATCACCAGCGCCGCATCCTCGCCCGGCTGGCCCAGGCGCAGGGCAAAGTCCGCCTCGCGGCGGGTGAAGGACAGGTTCTGGTTTTCCGCCTGCAGCGTGAGCGCGATGTGCGGATGCTGCGTGTGCAACGCGGGCACGTGATCGAGCAGCCAGTAGTCGAACAGGAAGTCGATCGACGTGATGTTGACGGGTCCGGCGGTGGCGTCCGCTTCCTGGCTTGCGGCCTGCAGCATGCCCTGCACATTGCCGAACACGCCTTCGCCATGGCGCACGAAGACCTGGCCCGCATCGGTCAGGCAATAGCCGGTGTTATCGCGGATGAACAGGCGCAGCTGCAGCGCCCTTTCGGCGGCGGCAATGCGGCGGCTGATGGTGGACGCATCGACGCCCAGCTGGCGGCCGGCAGCGCTCATATTGCCGCTGCGCGCCAGGGCCAGGATCAGGGGGATGTCGTTCCAGTCGAAGTCGGTGCTCGTCGGCATCTTGATTTCCGGGGAAGGGTAAGGGCTCTGCATTTCTGCAAAGTGACCTTGCAGGCTTGTCTGTTCCACAAAACGGGCGGCGGGCCTAAGATTCACTCCATCGCAACGCCGGCAGCCAGACACTCTAGCACACCGGCCACCCACAAAAAACCGACCATAAGGATGAAGATCATGAACAACGCCAACAACACCAACGCCAACATCAATCTGTCGCGCCGCAGCGCCTTCTTCAACGGCGTGGGCGCCGCTGCTGCCGCCGTCGCCATTCCGCTGACATCGCTGGCCGGCAGCGCCGAAGCGGCGCCAGTGAAAAACGCCGGCCCGGTGGCGCACACGGTCAGCACCATTACCACCCGCGACGGCGTGGAAATCTATTACAAGGACTGGGGCCCGCGCACCGGCCAACCTGTCGTGCTGAGCCATGGCTGGCCGCTGAATGCCGACAGCTGGGAATCGGCTGCCTTCCACCTGGCCAATAACGGCTTCCGCGTGATCACCCACGACCGCCGCGGCCATGGCCGCTCCAGCCAGCCATGGGACGGCAACGACATGGACCATTACGCTGACGACCTGGCGCAGCTGATCGAGACGCTGGATTTGAACAACATCATCCTGGCCGGCTTTTCGACCGGCGGCGGCGAGGTGGCGCGCTACGTGGGCCGTCATGGCACCAAGCGCATTGCCAAGCTGGGTTTGATTTCGGCCGTGCCGCCGCTGATGCTGAAAACCGCCGACAACCCGGGCGGCCTGCCGATCGAGGTGTTCGACGGCATCCGCGCAGCATCGGTCGCCAACCGCGCCCAGCTGTACCTGGACCTGGCGTCCGGCCCGTTCTACGGTTTCAACCGCCCCGGCGCCAAGGTGTCGCAAGGCATCATCAATGCGTGGTACGCCCAGGGCATGCAGGGCGGTCATAAAAACACCTATGACTCGATCAAGGCATTTTCGGAAACCGACTTCCGCGACGACCTGAAAAAGTTCGACAAGCCGACCCTGGTGATCCATGGCGACGACGACCAGATTGTTCCGATCGACGCTTCCGGCCGCGCCTCGGCCAAGCTGGTCAAGAACGCCCAGCTGATCGTCTACCCGGGCGCGCCGCACGGCCTGACCGACACCCACAAGGACAAGTTCAACGCCGATTTCCTGGCCTTCGCCAAATCCTGACGGACATGGCGCGGCAGATACAT
>JBEVMD010000137.1:0-22772 GCA_040508835.1 Duganella sp.
CCACAAGCCGGCGCCCAAGCTGGGCTACGTGGTTTCGATCCCGGAGTGGGGCTGGATGATGGGCACCGGCATCTACCTGGACGATGTGGACAAGGCCCTGGCCACGGTGGATGCCCAGCAGCGCGGCAATATCCAGCGCGTGATGCTGTGGATCGCCCTGATCGCCATCGCCGGCTCGCTGGTGGTGGGCGTTTCCGGCATGGCGCTGAACATCACCGACTTCCGCGTCGCCGACGCCAAGCTGAAAGTGCTGACCCAGCGCGTGGTCGAATCGCAGGAAGAGGAGCGGGCGCGCCTGTCGCGCGACCTGCACGACGGCATCAGCCAGTGGCTGGTGTCGATCAAGCTGCAGATCGAAGCGGGCATGATCCGGCTCGCATCGAACCGGCCCGACCAGCAGCAGGCTGCCACGGCCGTGTTCGAACACGCGGCCGTCCAGCTCAGCAACGTGATGGGCGAGGTGCGCCGCATTTCCCACAATCTGCGCCCGGCCATCCTGGACGACCTGGGCCTGGCCGCCGCGCTGCACCACCTGGGCCAGGAGTACACCCTCAGTTCGGGAACCCCGGTACACTTCGAGACCACGGGCGTGGTGGACGAACTGTCGGACGTGGCCAATACCGTGCTGTTCCGCGTGGCGCAGGAAGCGCTCACCAACATCGAGCGCCATGCCGGCGCCACCCGCATCGGGATACGCCTGAGCGGCGGCGCGCAGGGCGGGACCGGCGGTGTTACCGGGGGTGTAACAGGGGGTGTAACACTGCGCATCAGCGACGACGGCAACGGCTTCGATGCGGAAAGCATCGCCTTGCACCCCCAGCACGGCATCGGCCTGCGCAACATGATGGAACGGATGGACGCCATCGGCGGCCGGTTCGACATCCTGTCGTCCACCGACGGCACCGTGCTGACGGCCTATGCCGACAACAACAGTTAAAGACGATGACAACACCTATCAAAATCCTGCTGGTCGACGACCACCCCCTGGTGCGCGACGGCTTGCGTGCCCGCCTGGAAGCGATGCCGCAATTCGCCGTGGTGGCCGAGGCGAGCGGCGCGGCCGAAGCGCTCGAGCAGGCCGGCCGCCACGACGTCGACCTGGTGCTGATGGATATTAATATGCGCGGCCCCAACGGCATCGAAGCCACCGCCCGGTTCAAGCAGGCATTCCCGCGCATTGCCGTGCTGATCCTGTCCATGCACGACAAGCTGGAATACGTGTCGCAGGCCATCCAGGCCGGCGCCCGCGGGTACGTGTTGAAAGACGCGCCCGGCAAGGACATCGTGGTGGCCATCGAGACCGTGATGTCGGGCGGGATTTATTACAGCGCCGCGCTGGCCCGCCAGCTGGCCCAGCCGCAAAGCCAGGACAACCAGCTGACGTCGCGCGAACACGAAGTGCTGCGTCACATTGCCAACGGCGAATCGAACAAGCAGATCGCCCGCGCGCTCGACCTGTCGGTGCGCACCGTGGAAACCCACCGCCTCAACATCAAGCGCAAGCTGGGCATCGAAGGCCAGGCCGAGCTGATCCGCTTTGCCGTGCAGCATGCACAGTAAGCTGACCCCATCCCCTCTCTCCACGGCAGGGGCGGCTTGCCCGCCCATTGCCGGGTTGCCTTTGCGTTTCAATCGTGCGCACGCTACCATTTTTGTATCTGTGCAACAAAATAGAGTCACTATCCTAATAGTATTAAGCTATTTCTAATATTCCGTGTTTCTGCGGCAATATCTGCTATATTCTGAGTGACTTGAAATATTGCAATTGTGTAAAAAGATAAATGTTTTTCCATGCGGTAAGTTGGTTCACACCTCGTCACAGGCACCTTGCACAGGGTACGAACAACGCGCGCTGAACCTTCACAGAGAACTTGATGTCCGCGCTCGACACTAACCTGTTCCCTCTTGCGGAACTCCATGCCGTCTCCGACGCCCGCTATGCGTGGGTGGCGCTGACCCTCACCCCGGCCGGCGGGGCGCACGCCTTCCAGGATGCGCTGACCCTGCTCAAGACCCCGGGCGTGTTCGACACGCTCGCGCCGCTCGACCTGATCGTTGCCGTGCCTGCGCCAGCGCAGCTGGAACTGTCGCACCTGTCCACGCTGCCGCCCCACCGCGTGATCCTGCGCGTGCCGGCCGCCGCCTGCGCGGATCCGGCGGTGCAAAAAAAGCTCGCCAGCGTGGCCGACGCCGGCTACCGCATCATGGTGGACGGCGTGGCCGCCGGCTCGGACGCCACCAAGTGCGGCGCCCGCGCACTGATGGCGGACGCATCGACGACGTTGCCGCCGGTGCTGGCGCTGGTGGCCCAGCCGGGCCCGCACCTGGCTACCAACATGCCCAGCGAGGCGCGCATTGCCGCCTGCGCCCAGGCCGGCTTTTCCTGGTTCATGGGCGACTTTGCCAGCCATCCCGACAACGCCGGCGACGGCACCTCGCGCCAGCGCCTGCTGGCGCTGCTGGGCTTGCTGGCGCGCGACGCCGACTCGCGCGAGCTGGAAGTGCTGCTCAAGCAGGACCCGTCGCTGTCGTACCACTTGCTGAAGCTGGTGAATTCGGCCGCGTTTGCGCTCAGCTCGCCCGTGCACAGCTTCGGCCAGGCCATCAACGTGCTGGGCCGGCGCCAGCTGCAACGCTGGCTGCAACTGCTGCTGTACGCGCGCCAGCAGGACGACGGCCTGCCCAATCCGCTGCTGCCGCTGGCCGCCGTGCGCGCCGCCCAGATGGAAGCGCTGGTCAAGGCCCGGGGCGGCGACCGCGACGCCCAGGACATGGCGTTCGTGGCCGGCGTGTTCTCGCTGCTGGACGTGCTGCTGGCCATGCCGATGACGGAAATCGTGGCTGCCCTCAGCCTCGACCTGGACGTGGTGATGGCCCTGCTGGACCGCGCTGGACCGCTGGGCGAACTGCTCAAGCTGGTGGAACACCCCGACCGCGCCGGTCTGGACCAAGCGGGCATCGACGCCGCCAGCTACTGGCAGACGCAGCTCGATGCGTACCAGTGGGCCATCCAGGTCAGCCGGAACCTGTAACCGATGCCTACCCCGTTCCCGTCCCCAGCCGGCGATTTCCTCGCCCACAGCGCCGCGCTGTGCGATGCCGTGCTGCGCTTGCGGGGCAATGCACTGGTGCAGGAACTGGGATGCATCGTGCGCAGCGTGACCGGCAGTCCGCTGGGGGAGTACCTGCCGGCCGAAGCCGCGTCGCTGCTGGCCAGGCTGCCGGTGGCCGAAGTGCACGCCGCCAACGACGCGCCCGTGCCCACGCTCACCCAGGACATCTGGTTCGACAGCAAATACTTCGGACGGTTCACGGTCTCGGGCCGGCGCGACTATAGCGACCACGACCGCCAGCACCTGGCCAGCCTGGCCGCACTGGCCGGCAGCGTGCTGCAGGTGCACTCGCTGGCGCAGCGCAGCACCCACGCCTACACCCAGGTGGAAGCGCAGCTGCAGCACCAGTCGCAAATCCTCGACCACATCCACGAATCGGTGGTGACGATGGACATGAGCGGCTTTATCCTCAGCTGGAACAAGGGCGCCGAACGGCTGTTCGGCTACACGTCCGTGGAAGCGGTGGGCCGCAACATCCTGTTCCTGTACGAAGACGAAGACACCGGTTTCGAGGACCCGTTCGTCGAGCACGGCGGACGCCTGATGGAAGTGCGCCGTAAAAAGAAGTCGGGCGAAGTGTTCTGGGCCAGCCTGTCGCTGTCGCCGCTGTGCGACGTCAACAGCCGTTCGGTGGGGCTGATCGCGTATCTGACCGACATCACCGAGCGCAAGATGGCCGAGGAGCGCATCCACCACCTGGCCTATTACGATGCCCTGACGAACCTGCCCAACCGCACGCTGCTGACCAAGCTGGTGGACCAGGCCCTGATGGTGGCCCAGCGCAGCCAGCTCAACGGCTGCGTACTGTTCATCGACCTCAACCGTTTCAAGCTGATCAACGACACCCTGGGCCGCAAGATCGGCGACGAATTATTGTGCGAAGTGGCGCGCCGGTTCCGCACCGTGCTGCGCGACCAGGACCTGGTGGCGCGCCTGGGCGGCGACGAGTTTGCCGTGGGCCTGTTCGACATCGGCCAGCACTTCGAGGCCAGCATGGTCGCGCAAAAACTGCTGGCCACGCTCAACAGCCCGATCATCATCGACGGCCACGACCTGCGCGTGGGCGGCAGCATCGGCATCAGCGTCTATCCGCAAGACGGCGGCGACGCCGAAACCCTGCTGCGCCTGGCCGATATCGCCATGTACCGCGCCAAGCAGGAAGCGGGCATGGGCAGCGGCGGCGACCACGTGGCCTTCTACAGCCAGGACATGAACCAGGGCATGCAGGAACGCATGCGCATCGAAACCGGTCTGAGGAATGCATTGGGCAATGGCGAACTGCTGCTCCACTACCAGCCCAAGTTTTGCATCGGTAACGGCAAGATCATCGGCGCCGAGGCGCTGGTGCGCTGGCGCCACCCCGTGCGCGGCCTGGTGCCGCCCGTCGAATTCATCCCGCTGGCCGAATCGACCGGGCTGGTGGTGCAGGTGGGGGAGTGGGTGCTGGAAGCGGCGTGCGCGCAGGCCAAGCAGTGGAAGGATGCCGGGCTGCCGCCGATCCGGCTGGCCGTCAACGTGTCCGCGCGCGAATTCACGGCGTCCTTGCCCGGCCGGGTGGAAGACACGCTCAACCGCTACGGCCTGGAGCCGTCGTGGCTGGAGCTGGAAATCACCGAAAGCACGCTGATGCACAATATCGACCGCGTGATCGGCATCATGGACCGCATCACCGCGCTGGGCGTCACGCTGTCGCTCGACGATTTCGGCACCGGTTACTCGAGCCTGTCGTACCTGAAGCGCTTCCCGATCGACACCCTGAAAATCGACCGGTCATTCACCATCGGCCTGCCCGGCGACGTCAACGACTGCGCGATTGCCAACACCATCATCAGCATCGCCCAGCAGCTCAAGCACAAGGTGATTGCCGAGGGCGTGGAAACGGTGGAGCAGCTGGCGTTCCTGAAGAACTCGGGCTGCGACGAGGTGCAGGGCTATCTGTTTGCCAAGCCGCTGGAAGCGGCCGCGTTCGAAGCGGCCCTGCGCGAGAACTGGACCCCGGGCCACGCCACCCGCGCCGCCTGAACGGCATCCTGCCTACAGATCCACCTTCACGCTGAGCTTGACCAGGCGCGGCGCGCCCGACGCCAGCCGCGTGCCGGCGCCGGCCCAGTACTGCTTGTCGCCCAGGTTTTCCACGTTGACCTGCCACGTGGTTTGCTTGCCCAGCACCCGGTCGACATACCGCGCGCCCGCGCTGAACAGCGTGACGCCGCCCAGGAACGCCTGGTTCAGATCGTTGACGGGACGCGCGCTGTAGTAATACGCGCCGCCATTCACGGACAGGCCGGGCACGGCGTCGAACGCATACGACAGAAACGTGCTGGCCGTGCGCTTCGATGCATTTTCGGGCGCCTTGCCGTTGTAGGCGTCGGTGGTGTGCTCGAACTGCGGGTCGAGCAGCTGGGCCGACGTCTGCCACGATAGCTGGCGCGCGAGCTTGCCTTGCGTGGAAATTTCCAGCCCCTGGTAATGTTGCGCGCCATCGGCCACATAGTCATTGTCGGCATTGGTGTAATAGCCGGGACGGTTGATGTCGAACAGCGCGGCCGACACCAGCGTGCCATTGGCGGCCAGCCAGCGCATGCCCAGTTCCTGCTGCTTGCTCACGCCCGGTGCCAGCTTGACGTTCTGGTTGCGCGTACCGGTGGGTCCCGTTTCGCCTTCTTCCAGGCCGCGCGCGGCGGACGCGTACCACGACAGCTGCGGCGACACTTTATAAATCAGCGACACCATCGGCGTGGTCTTGCTCACGTCGTAGCGGGTGGCGCCCTGATCGCTCCGGTACGACGAATGACGCACGCCCAGCACGCTTTGCCATTGCGGCGAAAACTCGATGCGGTCGAGCGCATACACGCCCTGGTCGCGCGTCTTCAGTTCTGCCGTCGTGGGCACGGTGGGCTTGGCGGCAAACACCACGCTCGACAGGGGAATGGCCACCGGGTCGTACAGGTTTTGCGCGGCGATCGTGTAATTGCTCTGGTAAATCGGGTCTTGCGATTTATCGGTGCGGGCCACGCCCACCGTCAGCTCGTGCCTGATCGGACCTGTAAGAATATTGCCCACGACCTCGGCGCGCAGCAGGTCGGAACCGGTCACGCTGTGCTGCATATTGCCCGTGATGCGCCCGGCACCGGTGGCCAGCGCGGCAGCATTGGTCAGGCGAAAGATCGGCAGCGTGCGGTCGCGCGCCGTTTCCGCATGACCCGCTTCCACCGTCACAGCCCAGTTGTCGCCGAGCGCGTAGTCGGCGCGCAGCTGGGCATTGTTGGTCTTCGCTTCGAAGCGGGCCCAGTCCGGGCCGATCAGCGCTTTCGGATCGACCGCGCGCGGCAACGTGATCACGCCATTGACGGCGGCGGGCAACATGATGCCCGCCTGTTCCGTCACGCGGCGCTGGTCGTGCTCCAGGTCGGCCTTGAGCAGCAGGCGGTTCGTCACGCGCCAGTCCAGCGCAGCCGACACGAACTTGCGGTTTCCATTGCCGACATCGTGCATATACGAACCCAGCGTGCCGCCGGCAGCATTGAGACGCACGCCAAACTGGTTTTGCTCTCCGAAGCGGCGGGCCATGTCGGCATTGGCGACCACGCTGCCGTTCTGGTCCACGGTCACGCCCACGCTGGTCACGGGCATGCTGCCGGCGCGCCTGGTGACAAAGTTGACCACGCCGGCCGGCGACGTAAAGCCGTAGTACAGGGCGGAAGCGCCCTTGAGCACTTCCACGCGCTCCTTGTTCTCCATCGGCACCTGCGAGAAGTTCATGATGGGCATCGAGCCATTGAGGCGGTAGTTGGTGCGGTTTTCCACGGCAATACCGCGAATGACCAGCTGATCCCACGTCTCGCCGCCGTTCTGCTGGCGCGTGACGCCGGCCGTATTGCGCACCGCATCGTACAGGCCGGACACGCCCTGCAGGTCGATCAGCTCGCGCGTGATCACGTTGACGGTGGACGGCACGTCCATGATGTTCGCACCGCGGAAGCTGCCGGCCTCGGTCGTGTTGGGCACCAGCCCGTCAGCGCGCGCCCCGGTGATCTGCACTGCCTGCAACACCTGCTCGTCTTGCTGCGCTTGCGCCAGCGCGACGGCGGGCAGGCCAGCCAGGGGCAGGGCACAGGTGAGCAGGAAGTAGCGGGGGCGGCGGAGTGGCGTCATGGTTGGTCGGGAAGAGGTCAAACGCGCATGGTATAGAAAATGAGAACCATTCGCAATTGCGGTCGCTACGTAGAAGGGATGAAGGGCGGGGCGGTTTCGTCGCCAAAGCAGGACGAAATCTGTATAATGCCCCGCACTAGGAAGCGTGGCCGAGTGGTTGAAGGCAGCAGTCTTGAAAACTGCCGACGGTGTGAGCCGTTCGTGAGTTCGAATCTCACCGCTTCCGCCAGAACACATTAATAAGCTCCCCTCACCGGGAGCTTTTTTTTCGCATCTTCATAGGGAAAAATCGAAATTGAGCGTCTGAGGACATCCCATACTGTCCGCCACTGTCCACGCACACGACGTGGGTAAAAACGTGGGTAGGGTCTGATGGGACACCTGGTCAAAAAGCTCTCCGCCAAACTCGTTGAGAACTTGAGCTCGCCTGGATATTACGGCGACAGCGATGGTTTGTGGCTGCAGATTGCGAAGGGCGGATCGAAGAGCTGGATCTTTCGATTTACGATCGCTGGCAAGGCACGGGAGATGGGCTTGGGCGGCTTGAACGCCGTGAGTCTCGGCGTCGCCCGCGAGCGCGCCGGCCAGTGCCGCCTGTTGCTAAGCGAGGGCAGGGACGCCAACGCTGCCCGTACGTCCGACGCGCTGCGCACGTCGCGCCTGAAGACCTTCGACCAGTGTGCGGCCGCCTGCATCTGCGCGCACCGCGCCAGCTGGAAGAACCCCAAGCACATCGCGCAGTGGCAATCCACGCTGGCCAGTTACGCATCCCCGGTGTTCGGCGCGCTGCCGGTGGCCGATGTCGATACCGAGCTGGTAGTAAAAGTGCTGCGGCCTGTCTGGAACGTCAAGACCGAAACGGCGGCGCGCTTGCGTGGCCGCAGCGAGTCCATCCTCGACTGGGCCACCGTCAGCAAGTACCGCAGCGGCGACAATCCTGCGCGCTGGCGGGGCCATCTTGAAAACCTGCTGGCCGATCCGAACAAGATCGCACCGGTCGTGAACTTCCCCGCCTTGCCGTAGCGGGAGATCGCGGCTTTCCTGTAGGACCCGCGCGCAGTGGAATTGCCATAATGACCGCGTGTCGCTCCGGCGAATTGCGCGGCGCGGCGTGGGCGGAGATCGATCTGGCGGAGAGGGTATGGATTGTCCCCGCCGCACGCATGAAGGCAGGGAAGGAGCACCACGTGCCGCTGTCGAAGCAGGTAATGGCGTTGTTGCTGCAACTACCCCGCGACGGCGCCTTCGCTTTCCCGGGTCGCAGCAAGTAAAGCATCCTCTCCGACATGAGCCTGACCGCCGTCCCGCAGCGCATGGGGCGCGGCGACATCACGGTACACGGCTTTCGTTCAACGTTTCGCGACTGGTGCGCCGAGGCGGTCGGCAATGCATTTTCACGTGAGGTGTGCGAGCACGCGCGGGCCCACAGCCTGCCCAGCAAGGTCGAAGCGGCGTACCGGCGCGGTGACTTGTTCGACCAGCGCGTGCTGCTGATGCTGGCGTGGGCCGACTACTGCGCGAAGGAGGCGGTTGGGCGTTGACAATGCGCTGCACGCCTGAAAGGGCCCCCACTACAAGCTGACATCGATCGATGCCTTCGATTTACTCCAGGAGATAGGACGGGATTGCATCGGCGCGGTGCAACTGCTAAGGAAGACGAGGTGCCGACTGACGTCAAGCGTATCGAAGGCATGCCGATGCTTGAAGAAGACGTCGAACGGCACTTGATCGGACTGACGCAGGCGCGGCGAGCGGGCGCCGGGATGGAGCCCGACGATCTGCGCATCTCGCTGGCGGGCGCACAGGAAAAGACTGCCCTGTTATGGCAAAACGGCGGCTGGATGCGGCCGCACGGCTCGACGCCGACTACCCACATCCTCAAACTGCCACGGGGCCTGGTCGGTCACCGCAAGGCGGACCTGAGCGCGTCGGTGGAAAACGAATGGCTGTGCATGAATCTGTTGGCGGAATTCGGCCTGCCCGTGGCGCGTACCGCCATTCTTTCCTTTGGCAGCCAGAAAGTGCTCGGCGTCGAGCGCTTCGACCGCCAGCTACACCCGTCGGGTGCGCCTGCCGCAGGAAGACTTGTGCCAGGCGCTGGGCGTACCGCCGCACCTGAAATACGAGAGCGACGGCGGCCCGGGCCTGGCCGACCTGGCGGCCGTGCTGCGCGGCTCCGAGCGCGCGCAGGAGGACCTGACGACCCTACTTACCAGCCAGGTTCTGTTCTGGCTGCTGGCGGCGCCCGATGGTCACGCCAAGAATTTCAGCATTAGGCTGCTAGCCGGCGGCCGTTACCAACTGACGCCGCTGTATGACGTCATGTCGATCTGGCCCATCGAGGGCGGCGGGGCGAATCAGTACGCGCTGCATAAAGCAAGGCTGGCAATGGCCTTGCTGGGCAAGAACAAGCATTATCGGTTCGCGGATGTGCAGTGCCAGCATTTCAACAGCATGGCGGCTAGGTGGTTTTTGGGGACGGATGCGGAGGATGTCATCGAGCGGGTGCTCGCGCGCACGGATGGGGCGATCGAAGCGGTGGCGGCGCGTCTGCCAGCCGGATTCCCGCAGCGGGTAGCAGATGCGATCTTTGCAGGAATTGTGCGACATACTAAGTTGCTTGATGACATGCCTAAGAAATAGAGGGCGGCGCGGTTCAATATTCCACATGTTATCTAGTCGGACTCAGCCACTGCCGTCAAGTTTCAATTCACATAAATTAGATGCGTTGTTGCTACGTATAATTATTTTAAGTGTATTGCCTAAGAAATATTCTTTTATCAGAAGTCATCCTTTATGATACTGGCTTAACTTAGGAACTATTTTGACATCAATGATCTTTTACCAGAAGCCGGTCGCACTCAACCGCGAGCGCCATCGCAATCTGAAGCTGGCGGCGGCTACTGGCGACTTTTCTTTCAGTCAGCACACCAATTCCCTGCTGATCGCAGCGACCGAACTGGTGGATGCAGCGATGCGCTATCCGGTCGTCTTTGTCGGTCAGCCCGGCGGCCCCTACGCACTGGCGGCGATGGTCGGGTTGAGCGAGCAGAAAAACCTGTTCCTGAAAGCCGATGGCAGCTGGGAGGCCGATTGCTACATCCCTGCGTTTGCGCGCCGCTATCCGTTCGTGCTGGCCGAAGGCCAGGGCGCGACCGACGAGCTCACCGTGTGCGTCGACGAGGCTTTTTCTGGTTTGAATGAGGAACACGGCGAGGCGCTCTTCGATGCCGAAGGCAGGGAAACGCCGATGTTGCAGGGCGCGGTGGACTTCCTGCGCCTGTATCACGCCGAAATGCAGCAAACCCACCTGTTCACTCAGCGGCTGGCCGCGCTTGATGTGCTGGTGCCTAAAACCGTCGAAGTCGAATCGAACGGCAAGAAGCAGGTCGTCGATGGCTTTTTCATTATCGATGCCGCCAGGCTGCAGGCACTCGACGATGCCGCGTTGGTGCAACTGGTGCGCAGCGGCGACATGCAACTGATCGACGCCCACCTGTTCTCGCTCAAGCAGATCACGTCGCTGGCAATTCGGATCGACCGCGTCCATGCCGACGCTGTAGCGTAACCAGCAGTCCTGTCTCACGGGCCCTGCGCGCCCCCAGTCTGCGCGCAACCGAATACCGTCTTCACGGGGACGTTGCTTCCGCACGTCCCTGCACGTCTCTACACCTTTCGTATCCCAGGAACACCCCATGTCTATTTTGTCGAAAATCACCTCCCCCGCCCGGCAGCCACGCGCTTGGCGCCTGTACCGGGCACGCCCGTCGGCGCTGATCATGGCGCTGCTGACGGTCTTCGGCAATACGGTGGGGATGAGTTTTGCGCAGAATGTCATCGTGCCGAAAGGGACCACGGCCACGCAGCTGGTGGTCAACGGCGCAGTGACCAACATCACGACCGGTACCTTGCACGGGACCACGGCGCTCAATGCGTTCAACCGCTTCGAGGTGGACCGCAATAATACGGTCAATCTGGTGGTGCCGTCGAACGCGCAGTTCCTGCTCAACATGGTGACCGATGCACCGGTCACGGTGAACGGCGTCGTCAACAGCCTCAAGGACGGCCGCATCGGCGGCAACGTGATCTTTGCCGATCCGTTCGGCATGATCGTCGGCAGCGCCGGCGTTCTGAATGTGGGCAGCCTGACGGTGACCACGCCAACTCGCAAGGCCATCGATGGCGTCATCGGCAGCGACGGTACGATCGATGCTTTGTCGGTCAGCGCGCTGCTCAACGGCACGGCGGCCGCGTCGGGCCTGGGCGTGATCCGCATCGACGGCGTGGTCAACGCGCGTGACGTCATCCGCCTGCAGGGCACCGACGTCAGCGTCAACGGCGCCGTGCGCGCCGGCGCCGATGTGGCCCACCAGGCCGCGTTCCTGGGCGCGGTCAATGCCGACGCCATCGCCGGCGGCGCCGCGCTGGTCGACCATGCCGGGGTGATTGAAATTGTCGCCAGCAACGACGTGGCCATTGCCGGCCGCGTGGCGGTGGACGGCCACAATTCCGCTGCCGGACAGATCAACGCACACGCGGGCCACGATGTCGTGGTGGCGGCGGGCGCCAACGTGACGGCGCGCGGGCAGGGCGCTCAGGCAGACGGCGGGCGCATCGTGCTGTTTGGCGCCAACGACGCGACGCTGGGCCAGGGCGCCGTGCTCGACGCCAGCGCCGGTGCCAGCGGCAATGGTGGCTTTGTCGAACTGAGCGCGACGAATCAGGTCACCATCGATGGTGGTCGCATGACGGCGGGCGCGGCCGCAGGTCAGGCCGGCAAGGTGCTGATCGATCCGTCCACCATCGCGTGGACCGGCAGCGCCAGTGACCAGCTGAGCAACGACGGCACGTCGATCGCGCTGCAGGCCGACAAGTCGATCAGGCTCGACAACGTCGTACTGTCGAGCCGCAATGTCGGTGCCGACACCGATGCCACCCGCGCCAACATCGAGACGCTCGACTCGCGCGGTGCATCCGGCAACATCACGCTGACGGCGCCGTCGATCACATTGACGAACGGCACCCGCCTGCTGGCCAATGATCAGGGCATCGCGCCTGGCGCCAACGGCAAAGTCACACTGACGGCCACCTCGAACGTGACCCAGCCGACGCTGGGCGTGGCCGCCGCCACCAGCAGCATCACGCTCAGCAAGGCCACCATCAAGGCCAACGATGTCGAACTGGCGGCAAAAAACATTGTCGACAGCCGCTACATCTACGACGGCGATACGGTGGACAAAGCTGCCGGTCTGGCGCTGACCGGCGTGCAAACCACGCTGCACGAGGTGGCCGACCTGTTGGGCGCCAACCTGGTGTACTCGGACGTGGTGGCCAAGGCCACCGTGACGGTCGGCGCGGGCAGCGTCCTCGAAGCGGCGCGCACGGTCAAGCTCACCGCAGAAAACGAGACCAAGGCCGGCATTGCGCACAAGTACGACCCGAGCGGCGTGCCGGGCTCGTCCGCCTTCGGCATCGGCGCCTCGTACATCAGCAATGCATCGAAGGCCACCGTGGTGTTGGAGGCGGGTGCCAGCGTCACTGCCACCGACCTCACCATTCGCGCCCACAACGACGCCAGTGTCACCGCGCAGACCAAGTCGCCGCACGTCAACGATGCCGGCCAGGATGCGGTGTCGGTCGCTTTCAGCGGCACCAATGCCGATGTCGATGCCACCGCGCGCGTCGAACATGGCGCCACGCTCAAGGTGGCCGGCGCGCTGACGCTGGCGGCCACCAATATCGGCAACTACGTCAACGAAACGGAAACCGTCACGGGCAGCGAGGGCAAGGCTGCCGCATCGGTGGCTTATGCCACCCACAAGTCGGCCACCACGGCGGCGCTGAACGCCAACGTCGGCGACGCTGCCAGCGTGGCGGTCATCTCGATCGACGAGGTCCAGCAGGACATCGTTACCGCGTCCTCGTCGGTGGGGTCAAGCGCCATGGGCGCGCTGAAAGACAAGGCGGTGGCGCAAACCCTGGGTACGGCGGAACAAAAGATTTACGACTTGATCGGCCTGGGCAGCATCAAGCCGAAGGAAGACCTGGCGCCGGCCGGATCGAATGCATTCCGCGTTGGCGGCGCCATTGCGTACGCCAGGAACCAGCACACGGCGACCGCCACCATTGGTGCCGGCACTGCTGTGCATGCCACAGATGCGGTACTGGTGGCGGCGCGCGTGGTCGCCACCGACTTCAAGATTGGCGCGGCGTCGTCGGCGGTGTCCCAGGCGGCCGATCAGAGCACTGCCGGCACGGCCAAGAACGCCTATTCGGCCGGCCTGTCGATTGCCGACATCACCCATGATGCCATTGCCTCCGTGGGCGACGACGCCGTCGTCACGGCAGCCAAAATCGCTGTCAGCGCTGACACCAGCGTGCCGATCCGCGACACTCTGCTGACCGGCGGCAGCAACGCCACCGCGCCATTTACCCGCTACGACGGGCTGGAAACCATCGTCTCCGCCCTCAAGAACATTGGCAATGCCGGCGCCATTTTCAATGGCACCTCGTCGGCCACCGCCAAGGGCGACGACTCGGAAGACTCGAAAGGCATTTACGGTTCGGTTAGCCTGCTGACGATGAACGACAATGCGCGCGCCGAGCTGGGCGCGGGCGCCAAGCTGCACCTGAGCGGCAACGCCAACGTCACGACGACCGCACCGTGGGCCACCGCGTTCGAACTGAAAGCCGCCGTGCCCGATGACAGCAAACTGGGCCTGACCGGCACCGTGGCCGCCGTCACCGAGACCTTCAGCTTTGCGGCACCGGCCACGGTGGCCGCGCGCTACGACGGCACGTACCTGTTCCTGGCCGGCCAGGCGCCGGGCTCGGGCAGTGCCACCGGGCTGGGGGCTTCCATTGGCCAGACCACGCTCAACAACAACGTCCAGGCCATCGTGCGCGAAGGCGCTGCGATCGATGGTGTGGACGAGACTGCCGGCGTCGGCGCCGTCGGCGCGCGCGCGTGGGATGCCGGCGCTGCGCGCAGCACCGGTCGCGTGGTGGTGGACGCCAGCAGCGATGCGCGCGTGATTTCGCTGGCGACCGCCGGCGGCGCGGGCGGTTCGTTCGGCATCAATGGCACCCTGACGCTCAACCAGATGGACAGCCATGTGCGCGCGCTGATCGACGATGAGGCGACGATCCGCACCAGCAAGCTGCTGCTGGAAGCCAATTACAACCCGGTGCTGTGGTCGATTGCCGGCAGTCTCAATTATTCGAGCAGCACCGCAGTGGGCGTGGGCATCGCCATCAACAAGGTGGCAGGCGAGACGCAAGCGGCGATTGCCGACAACGACACCGTGTCCGGCGACGGCACGGCGCGCGCCAGCCAGCGGGCCGTGGCCGATGCCACGATCCAGGTGCGCGACCTCGACGTCGAGGCGCGTACGGATGGTGCCATCCGGGCCGCCTCGGCGGCCGGCAGCTTGGCGTATAACAGCACGTCCGATGGCAAGCCCGGCATCGGCGACAAGCTCAAAGCCCTGTCCAAGAGCGTGCATGACGGCGCAGCCAAGGCGGTCAACCTGTTCTCGTTGACGTCGACCGATGCAGCGGCGCCCGGCAAGGTGGCCGATGCGGCACCTGGCAAGGTCGACGCTCCGCCGCCCGCCAAGAAAGAGCCGACCCTGGCATTCGCTGGCGCCGGCAGCGCCTCAGCCAACCAGACCGAACTGGCCACCAGCGCGCTGATCCAGGGTGTCACGATCGATCAGGGCGCCGGCACGGCGCTACAGGCGCTGACCGTGCGTGCCGTGGCCGATGCCGATATTGTGGTCGGCAGCGGTGCCGCCGGCATTGCCGCCGGCACTGCCAAGGACAGCAAGTCGAACAGCGGCATCGCCGGTGCAGTTGCCGTCAACCTGCTGGGCAACGGCACCTCGGCCAACATCACGGACTCGACCGTCACTCATGCTGGCGACGTCACCGTGCAAGCGCTGACCGCCGGCGAACAGCTGGCGGTGGCCATTGCGGCCGCAGTCAATGTCAGCGGCCAGAATACCGACACCAGCAACCAGTTCGTCGGCTCGATCTCGATCACCGAGTCGCTGACGGACGACCACGACGCCACCCGCAATGTCGCCCGCGCCGGCGTTGCCCATTCCACCATCACCGCCGACGGCAGCGCGGCCGCGCTGGACGTGACCGCTTACAACCGTAACTACATCGGCACCGGCGGCGGTTCGCTGGGGGCAACCGTTGCCAAAGGTACGGAAACCGGTACTGCGGCAGCGGTCGCCTTCAGCTATGCCCAAATCGACAACGACGTCGCTGCCACCATCGACGATGCCACCGTGAAACAGTTCGGTACTGTTGGCGTGCGCGCGTTCAACGCGACGGAAATCGCTGCGGGTGCGGCCATCGTCGGTGCTTCCAAGGCGCCCGAGGCCAATGCCTACGCCGGGTCCACCGTCGTGTCCATCATTCGCAATAACACCAGCGCCAACATCGGTGGCGCTTCCCTGGTCGAGGCGACCGGCAACGTCACCGTCAAGGCCACGGACCGCGGCGCTGACGCTGCCATCGAACACACGATCGACCCCGACGGCAAGCGCAACAGTGTCGCGCCGGGACTCGATTACTGCGGTCGCAGCGCCACCGGCGGCGCGGCGCCTGCCGGCAGCTGTATCACCGCTGTGGCGGGCATGGTGCAGCTTACGCGCGGCAACAATTACGGTGTCTCGCTGGCCTGGAACCAGATCGCCAACCATACCAGCGCCACCATCGGCGACGCCACCGTCAAGGCCACCGGCGCGGGCGGCAGCATTGCCGTGCTGGCCGAGGCTGACACCAGCATCCTCGGCATCGCCGCTGGCGTCAGCGCGTCGGGCAAGATGGCCGGCGCCGGTTCGGCCACGCTCAATTTCATCGACAATAGCGTGACCGCGCAAGTCGGCAGCGCTACCAGCAGCAAGCAAGCGGTGCTGGAAGCGGCCACGGTCGAGGTCAACGCCGCCGATGCCTCCACGGTGCGCACGCTGGCCGGGCAGGTGAGCTTTGGCTCAAACAACGCCGTGGGCGCCGCGCTGACCGTCAATGTCAGCCAGGGCACCTTGGCTGCCGGGATCGTCAACGCCAAGCTGACAGCAGCCGACGCCGTTGGTGTGACGGCCGATAATCGCGCCAGGATCGACGCTGCCGCCATTGCCGGCGCGGCCAGCACGGACGGCAATGCCGTTGCCGGTTCGCTGGCCCTCAATTTCATCGACAACAGCACCGGCGCCTCGGTGCGCGCCAGCACCATCGACGCCGGCACTGCCGCCACCGCCGCCACCGCTGCCACCGGTAACGCGGTCACCGTGAGCGCGCTGGATGCGTCCGTCATTCGAGCGCTGAGCGGCGCCGCCGCTGCGGCCGGTAAAGTCGGTGCGGGCGCGGCCTTGTCGTTCAACAGCATCGACAACGCCAGCCGCGCCACGATTGCCGGCAGCACGTTGACCGGCGTCGATACGCTGGCGCTCTCTGGCAAGCTCGACAGCGAGATCCAGAGCGCCGCCATCGCGCTGGGCGTCGGCACCGGTGAAGTCGGGCTGGCCGGCTCGGTCACGATCAACCAGATCGGCTTGACGGGCAATGTTGCCAGTGCCGAGCTGGATAATTCCACCGTCACGGCCGGCACCAAAACGGGCAGCGCCGGCAAGGTTGCCATCAACGCCACCGACGACTCGGCGATTGCTGCGCTGGCCGGTGCAGTCGGCGGCGGCGCCGATGCCGGCTTTGGCGCGGCAGTGGCAGATAACGGCATCGCCACGACCGTCACCGCGCGCCTGCACAACAGCAGCGTGCACCAGGCCGCCAAGCTGGACGTCAACGGCGCCAGCACGGCATCGATCAAGTCGGCCTCTGTGGCCGGCGCGGGTGGCGGCGACGTCGGCGGCGCCGGCTCTGCTTCGGCCAACCACATCTCCAACAAGACCTACGCAGAGCTGGTGGACGCGGAAGTGGACGGCGGCCAGGCCGTGGTCCAGGTCCAGGCCGTGGATGCGGCGACCATCGATGCGCTGGCCGGCGCGGGCGCTGTCGGTGGGACTGCTGCGGCAGGCCTGTCGCTGGCGGTCAACGTGATCGGCGGCGCCGGCCACACCCAGACGGCGCAAGCGCGGGTGTCTGGCAAAAAAGCCGGCACCCAGGGCCTGACCGTGGACGATCTGCTGGTACAGGCCTCGTCCGCCAGCGCCATCCGCACCATCGCAGCAGCCGGTGCGGCGGGCGGCACGGGCGGCGTGGGCGGTTCGGTGGTGACCAACGTCGTTGCCAAGGACGTGGCCGCGTTCATCGACGCCGGCGCCAAGGTCACGGCAGCCAACAACGTGGGCGTGCTGGCCTTCGGCGACGACCAGACGGCGGTCATCGCCGGCGCGCTCGGCGCGGGTGGCGCAGCAGGCATCGGCGTGTCCAGCGCTTTCAACCAGATCGATGGCGACGTGCGCGCATATGTCGACGGCGCCACGACGCGGGTCGACGCCGGCGCGCGCGACGCCACGCGCACCATCGCCGTCAACAGCGGGGAGCTGGTACATGCGGTCGACCTCAGCGGCATCAAGGCGCCGCGCGATACCGCCGCCGATCTGTCGGAAACCCAGCTGGCCGTGCGCGGCCTGGCCGTCAACGCCTCGTCGCACCAGAGTGTCAATAATATCGCCGTATCGGTGGGGGTCTCGGGCGGCGTCAGCGGAGCAGTTGTGCCCGTGATCAACCTGATGGGCGGCGCGACCAGCGCCTTCATCCACGGCGCCCAGGTCAACACCGGCGCCGGGCCTGCCGCTGGCGCCGACGTCAATGTGATGGCGTCGAGCCACGCCTACACGGGCGACTTTGCCATGGGCGCCGCGGCCGGGCAAGGGGCCGCCACGGGAGCCGCTTCGGCCAGCCGCACCGACCGCAGCACCAGTGCCTACATCACCGACGCCACCATCGGCACGGCTGCGGCCAGGACCGTGACGGCGCCGGTGGAAACCATCGCTTCGTCGCCAGCGGGTGCGCCGGGTACCGACATCGATCTCGATGAAGGCGTTCCGGTGACCATCGATTACACCACCATCACCCGCCGCACCGTAACGTCGGCGCCGTCTGTCGGCGCGATCAAGGTGCAGGCGCGCGCTTCGCAGTCGACGGCCGATATCGTCTCCGGTCTGGCAGCCGGTCTGGTGGCCGGCACCGCCACGGGCGCGGTCACCATTTTCGGCGGCAATACCTCGGCCTACGTGGAGAACGGCCAGCTCACGGCGCACAGTCTTGCCGTGGACGCCAAGAGCACGAACGCCTATAACATGCTGGCGGTGTCCGGCGCGGCAGGCATCGCCGGCATCGGCGGCGCCTTCGGCGTCGGCATCGCCAGCGGCGCCACCGACGCCCACGTGGGCCATGCGGCGGCCGCCAGCCGCACCACCACGCTGGCGCTCGATGGCGCATTGACGGTGACGGCGCTGACCGATAACCGGTTCACCAGCTCGGTCGCCAGCGGCAGCGCCGGCGGCCTGGCCGGGGTGGCTGGTTCGGCTGCCGTCACCGTCGTGCAAAACAGCACCACTGCCGGCATTTATAACGTGCAGACGCTGGCGGCAGCGCCAGCAGCCACGCCGGTCTCCGTGGCCGATGCGCACGGTAATGTCGTGGTGACAACCGACAGCACCGGCGGGGGCCGGCTGGCCGCGCCGCTGGGTGCGGTGACGGTGGCCGCCAGCGAAACCATCGCCGTCAAGGCGCTGACCGGCGCTGTTGCAGCAAGCGCAGGCGCCGGTGTCGGCGCTGCCGCCAACGTGGTGGTGGCCAAAAGCAGCGTGACTGCAGAACTGGTCGACAGCGCCATCGACAGCGCGGGCAAGGTGGCCGTCACGGCCGCCAGCGACAAAGCCATCGACATGACCAGCGCCAGCGGCGGCGCGGGCGCCACCGTGGGTATCGGCGGCGCGCTTGGCGTGCTGGTGGTGGGCAGTGGCGCCACCGGCAACGCCAACGATGAACTCGACAAGGGCAACGACGGCACCCTGACCCAGGTGAACTCCCTGACGACGAAGCCGACGTCGGCAGCGAACCGGCAGGACGGCCAGCGCGCCGCGCCCACGTTCGACGTCAAGGCAGCCGTGAACGGTCTTAACCCGGACGCCGTCACGGCGCGCATTGCCGGCGGCGCCATCAACGGCAGCGCCGTGAAGGTGGACGCGCTGGCGACGACCATGACCGCCAACACGGCGGGCGCAGTCGCCGTGGGCGGCGCGCTGGGCGCGGGCGGCGCGGTAGGCGTCTCGCGCGTCTACAGCACCGTCGATGCGTCCATCGTCCAGGCCAACGTCCGCGCTGCCAGCGTGGATGTGAGCGCCGTGGCCAAGGATGGCAGCGGCCCGGCCGCCACCGTCACCGCCTATGCCGGCGGCGCCGGCCTGGTGGGTCTGGGCGCTGCCGTAGCCGACGCCTTGATCCAGAACCAGGTGACCGCACATGCCGATGGCGCCTACACGGGCGCCGCCAGCGGCGCCATGCAGGTGGCCGCTGCCGACAACACCAGCGTGGCCACGGACGGCATGGGCGCGGCAGCAGGCGCGGCCGCCATCGGCGTGGTCGTCAGCCATGCCGACAAGCGCAGCACGGTGGCCGCCGCCCTGGGCGGCGGCAGCACCGTCACCGGCTACAACCTGCTGGCCGTGCTGGCGACGTCCGCCATTCCGGCCAGCGGGGCAACCGTTAAAGCGACTGCCACCGGCGCTGCCGGCGGCCTGTTGTTGGCGGGCGCCGGCGCCGAATCGGTGGCCAGCAACCACACCCAGGTCAGCGCCGCCATCGGCGACGATGTCGCGCTGCCAGACGGTAACGTCAGTATTGCCGCCGTCAACGACAGCGCCCAGCAGGCCACGGCCACCGGCATCGCCGGCGCAGGCCTGGTCGCCGCCAGCGGCGCGGTGGCGCGTGCCGAATCCGGCACCGCAAGCGACCGCATGCGTACTTCTGCCACGCTGGGCAATAACGCCACGACCAGCACGGGCCGCGCCGGTTACCTGCAAGTCAATGCGTCCGGCGTCGACGCCAATGCCGCCACCGCGACGGCCGCCGCTGGCGGCGTCATTGCCGGCAACGCTTCCGATGCCAGCACGCGCGGCTATGCCGACATGCACGCCACCGTGGGCAGCAATGCCGACATCCACGCCGGTGCAGTGCTGGTCAGCGTCGACCATGTCGACTCCCACGCCGACCATGCCAATTCCGTCAACGCCTCGCTGGTGGGTGGCAGCGGTGCCAAGGCCACGCACACGGCCGACGTGACGGTGGCCGCCGACATCGGCCGCGACAGCAAGCTGGCGTCCACCGGCACCATCCAGGTGTTGGCCGACAACATGTTCGACAACAATACCGGCAGCGCTGGCGAAACCGCTTCCGGCGCCGGCGGCGGCGTGTTCAACGGCGCTGCCGCCGGCAGCACGACCAATATCATCGCCCGCACTACCGTCGGCCTGGGCGACCGCGTCACCCTGTCCAGCGGGCCGAGCGCCACGACGTCGCCGTACACCATGGTGCTGCGCGCAGCCAACCACGTGAGCCTGGCTGACACGGTCGTCCTCGGTACCGGTGGTCTGGTGGCCGGCGCCGGCGTCTCGGCGCGCACCACGGCACTGCTCAACAGCGATGTCACGACCGGCCTCGGCGACCAGCTCATCAGCCTGGGCAGCATCGGCATCGGTTCCTACGCCGATGCGGCGGCCAGCGCCTCGGCGCTGGTGGAAACCCACGGTCTGGCTGCGGTCGGTTCGGCCGACGCCAGCGTGGACCTCACCGCCAACCAGAACGTGCGCATTGCCGGTGGCGGCAGCGTAATCCGCTCGTTCGGTAACATCGACGTTACCGCCGGCAAGGATCCAACGGGCGACTACAACACCGTGCTGACCGGCAACGCCAGCGCCCAGGGCTACGTCAAGGGCCTGATCGCCGTACCCTCGGCGTCGGCAAGTTCTAACCTGTCCAGCAATGCGAGGCTCGACATCGACCGCGGCGCCACGGTCGAGAGTGCACAGAACGCCGTGGTCGGCGCTTACCAGGGCGCGTCGTACGCGCAGGCCAACGGCACCGGCCGCGGATACGAGCTGGGCTTCATCCCGGTCACCTCGGGTAGCAGTTCGACCAGCACGCCGTCTACCGCCAACGTGACCATCGACGGCAATGTCAACGCCGGCATCTATCACGACCTGACGATCAATATCGACGACTGCCGCAGCACCGGCATCTACTGCAGCCAAGTCGTGCAGTCGGCCAACAGCGCGCCGACTACCATCGCCTTCGACCCGAATTTCGATGCGGCGGCCTATGTGCGCGCCAGTTTTTCCGATCCGGCCACCCGCGAGTTGATGCTCTCGGGGATCTCTGCGGGCACCGTCGGCGCGGTCAAACTGGGTGCCCTGTACGCGGCCGGCGGCACCGTCACCGTCAATGCGGCCAATCTGAAGGGCGCGGGCGCGTTGTCGTCGTACGGCGCGCCGAAAATCACGGTGATTAACAACAGTGCCGACTACCTGCTGATCGACTCGGCCATGATCCCCAACACGCCGGGCGGCGAGGTACTGTTTTCCGGCACGGCCGGGCGCGATGCGGCGCTGGCCAACCACATGCAGCTGACCGAGACCGGCAAGGGGGAAGCGGCGACGATTTCCATCCAAAACAATTACGCGGACAATGTGGGCGGCGTCGCCTACGGTCCGGCACTGATACTGATGGGCCAGGTCAACAACCTCGGTGGCAAGATCGAGATTGTCAACAAGACCGGGTCCGTCGGCCAGAACGGCCAGATCCTTGGCAAGCAGGTCAATATCGATGCACCGCGCGGTGTGTTTGCTGTACAAATTCCGGACAGCCAGGGACCGTTCTACGCGGGCAGCAGCCCATATGCCGAGTGGCAGAAGGCCATGATTTGGCCGGGCGGCAATTACGCAACCCAGCTGCCATCGGCCAACCTGGCCATCTCCTATGTTGCCAGTTCCGTCGAAAATGCTGCGAATTTCAGAGATACCGCTGATTTCAACCGTAGTTTCGTGCACATCGCGGGCGCCGCTGAGAAGAGCAACTTCAGCCGGATTTATTATGGCGCCAGCTACCGCCACCAGGATACGGCAGGCACCGCCAACGCCAACAGCCCGATCGGGCAATCGCTGAATTTATCGAACCAGAGCGATTCCTACATCGCCATGGTGCCGATGCAGGCGCTGACCTACACGTCCGATACCTACGGCAACGCCGACCTGTCCGGCAGCAAAGCCAGTTCGGCCATTTATGGCAGCAAGGTCGCGATCACGGCCAGGTATATCGACATCAACGGCAAAATCACTGCCGGCCAGCCGACCGACTGGTCGCTGACATTGCCGGCATCGCTGGCAACGACGTTGCAAGAAGTCACGGCGCGCTACCGCATCGGCGGCGGTAGTGCCACCGTTGTCATCGATCCGAAGCTGCTGGGTCTGACGTCGCCAACCGACTCGCCGATCAAGGCCACGTTCGATGTGGTCACCCAGCAGATTACGC
>JBEVMD010000150.1:0-3639 GCA_040508835.1 Duganella sp.
AGGCGCTCGGCGTCGCCGCCGGTCACGGTATCGAGGACCAGCACCGATTTGCCTGCGGCGCGGGCGGCATCGTCGATGGCAGCCATCAGTTTGCCGGCGACACCGCTGCGGCGGGCGTCGCGGTGCACGAGCATCTTGGCGACGTCGGCGCGGTGCGGCTGGTTGTCGGGTTGGGCGGTAATCAGCTGCACGGTGCCGACGATGCGGCCCCCATCCGTTTGTGCGACCAGCAGCACACGCTCGTCGCGGGCAGCTGCAGCGAGCGCGCCGCACCAGAAGCCAAGTGCAATCGACCGCGGGAGCGGCAGCATGAAGCCGACCGACGCGCCGCCTTCCACGCAATCGACCAGGACATCGGACAACGCATCAGCCAGCAACGCGGCGTGGTCGCGCGCTTCGGCAGCGGTAACCCGGCGTACGGTAATGGCCGATGATGCCGTGTGCTCAGGGGCGGGCGCAACGGTGTGCACAGCTGCCGGAGCAGCTGTCTGCGTAGCTGTCGGCGCAGTGGTGTGCGTAGTTGTCTGCGTAGATGTCAGCGCAGTTGTCTGCGCCGGGTTCTGCGCAAGGAGTGGCGATGCGGTATGCGCTGGCGAGGTCATACTCTCCAGTGTACAACCGGATCAGCGGCCTTTGCCACTATTATCGTCGCCGCGCGCGCCGCTGGAGTTGAAGCGGTGCGTGGTTTGCGCCGCAGCCGCTGCCGCATCCTGCTTGCTGTCGTAGTAGCTGCGCCCGAGGTTGCCTTGGCGTACGCTTTGTTCCGAGCGGGCAGGCAGGCGGCCGCTTTGTTCGTTCACGTGCGGCGTGTCGTTGCCGGGGTTGCCCACGGCGTGGTTGCCGCTCTCCGACATGCCTTCTTTCACCGGATCGTAATCGTCATGCGGCATGTTGGCGCCGGGTTTGAAACCGCGTTTATTGGCTTGGCTCATGATGCATCTCCTTGGAAAGGTGCGGAGCCCGCAAACTTGCGCTGCTCCTGACCCCTATCGTATGCCGGCCCTGTCAGTACCCGCGTAGGCGCACATGCCGTTCAATTGTAGGAAGCTTCTTCAATCGCCATAGCGCTTACTGAGGTCGGTTGCGTACGGATGTGCATGGGCCGCAACGGCAACGCCGCGGCGAGCCTGGCATGACAAAAGCCGGCTGGAACGGTGGTTATCCCCGGCAGGCGGCCGGGGACGAGGGCGCACTGGTGGTGCACGCCGTTTCGCCCCCGCGGTCGAGGCATGCCAGCAGCGGAGAACGGAGCGCACACTCGCCATGGTGGTACGCTGGACTCCCGCCTGCGCGCCGATGACGGCTTGGCGGATATTATGTTGCAAGCGGGTGGTTGTCAGCGGGTGGCGGATTAATCCGCCTCGCCCTTGAACGCCATGCGCGAAAAACTGGCGATGCTGGCGGCGCCTGCGAATGCTGCTGCCAGCATCAGCGCGTAGCGGGTGCCGCTGGCGGCGGAGATGGTGAAACAGTACGCCACCAGCGCCGCGCCCGTTGCCTGTCCCGTCAGGCGCGACGTGGCCACGATGCCGCTGGCGCTGCCTGCCCGCGCCTTGGGCGCGCTGCCCATGATCGCTTTCAGGTTGGGCGCCTGGAAAAATCCGAAGCCGATGCCGCACCAGGCCATGCGCCAGCCGATGTCGAACGCGGTGGGCGCGGCCGGCAGCATCAGCATCGCCACGAGGCCGGACGACAGCAGCGCCAGGCCGATCCCGCCCAGCACCCCGGGCGAGTACCTGTCGCTCAGGCGCCCGGCAATCGGCGCCATCACCGCCACCAGCACCGCCCATGGCGTCATCAGAAAACCGGTCTCGATGGGCGAGCGGCCCAGCGTGTGTTCGAAATAAAACGGCAGCGACACGAACGCCAGCCCCTGCGCGGCAAACGTGCACATGGCCGTCAGCGACGACAGTGCGAACAGCGGGCGGCGGAACAGGTCCACCGGTAGCATGGGCGCCGTGTGGCCCGCCTGGCGGCGCAGCAGCAGCACGAAAAACAGCGCCGTCAGCGCGATTTCCGGCACCAGCGTCTTCCAGTCCTGCAGGTGCGCGCCTTCGCCGAAGGCGAGGATCAGCAGGCCAAAGGCAAACATGTTGTAGACGGCGGCCAGGATGTCGACCTTGTGGCCGGCCAGCGCGGTTTCCGGCAAGGCGCGGCGCGCCATCCAGATCGCCAGTGCGCCGAGCGGCACGTTGACGGCGAACAGCCAGGGCCACGAAGCCACCGACAAAATCAGGGACGCGGTGGTCGGACCCACGGCAAACGCCGTGGCCACCACCAGCGAATTGACGCCGAACCCGCGCCCGGCCAGCTTGGCGGGGTAGATGGCGCGCAGCAGCGCGGTATTCACGCCCATCATGGCTGCGCCGCCCACGCCCTGGAACAGGCGCGCCACCACCAGCGACGGCAGCGACCAGGCCAGCGCGCACGCCAGCGACGCCACCGTGAACAAGGCCATGCCGAAGATGGCAACCTTGCGGTAGCCCACCACTTCGCCCAGCGCGGCAAACGGCAGCAGGGTGGCCACCATGGCCAGCTGGTAGACGTTGATGATCCAGACCGAGGCGGCGGGCGTGGCGTGCAGCTGCTCGGCGATGGCGGGGAGGGCGGTGTTGGCGATGGCCGTATCGAGCGACGCCATGCCGACGCCGATGGCGACTGACAGCATGGCCCAGCGCCGCGCATCGGGCGGCAGGCCGTCGCGGTCGGCCAGGGTGGAAGTGATCATGAAAATCCGATGCTCGAATACCGAAGACCGCCATTGTGGCGCAAATCCGCGCCGCTTGCAGCAGCGCAGTGACTGAAACGGCGGCGCGGCCCCGCAAACAACGGCGCGGCGCATGAAACGGCCGCGCGGCGTCTTAAACGATCGGGTCGGCGCTGGCGCCGGCGGAGGCGCGCAGGTCGGCGCAGGCGCGGTCCAGCGCCGCCTCCACGTCGCCCAGCATGTCGGCCACGTGATCGAGGCGGCCGGCGTTCGCTTCCGCTTCCAGCTCGGTGCACAGCGCGTGCAGGTGGCTGGAGCTCAGGTAGCCGGCGCTGCCCTTGAGCGCGTGGATGGCGGCGGCGGCGGCCGATGCGTTGCCGGCGCGGACGGCGGCGCGGGCGGTGGCCATGCGGCGCGGCGCTTCGTCGAGGAAGGCCTGGGTGATGCGCTGCAGGTGCTTGTGCGACAGGCCGGCCAGCGGCATGATCTGCACCGAGGCCGGTTCGCCGCCGACCCGGGTTTCCGGCTCCACGCCGAACTGCGCGTCCAGGTCCGCGTGCCGGGCGCCGGGCAGCTGCGCCGGATCGACCGCACGCAGCGGCCGGCCGCGGCTCAGGTGCAGGGCGATGATTTTTTCCAGCTGGTCGTACAGCAGGCGCTCGTCCACCGGTTTGCTGAGGAAGCCGTCCATGCCCACGCCCAGGTAGCGTGCGCGGTCATGGTCGCTGGCGTTGGCCGTGAGAGCGATGATCGGCACGCCCGGATCGAGCACCCGGTAGTCCTCGTTGCCGCCGGCGCGCACCAGGCGCGTGGCCTGTTCGCCGTCCATCATCGGCATGCGGCCGTCCATCAGTACCAGGTCGTACACGGCGCTGCTGAGGGCATGCAGCGCTTGCAGGCCGTTTTCCACGATGCGGATGTCGTGGCCCATG
>JBEVMD010000153.1:0-5757 GCA_040508835.1 Duganella sp.
CGCATGGAAGGCGAACTGAGCAATACCATCCGCGCCCACCTGGCGCTGATCCGCCACCTGCAGGTGGCCGACAGCCCGGGCCGTCACGAACCGGGCACGGGCGAAATTAATTACCGCTACCTGTTCGCGCTGCTCGATGAAATCGGCTACGATGGCTGGCTCGGATGCGAATATCATCCGGCCGGCGACACCCGCGCCGGGCTCGGCTGGCGCACTGCCCTCACCCAGCCGGCCGCGTCATCTGCGCATTCGCAACACGGCGCATCAAGCGCAGGGCAACAATGATTCTCATTTTCTTGAGGAGCGCCCATGACACTGCGACGTTGTTCCCTCGATGCGGCGCTGCTGGCCTGCCTGCTGGCCATCCTGTTCGCGCTGGGCGGTTGCGCCAGCAGCACGCCGCGCATGGCGCAAGTGCGCGCCTTTGCCGCCGACGCCCCCAAGCTCAATGCCTACCATGAATTGACCGAGCGCTACCGCGGCGCTTACCAGCGCCAGCAGCCGTTCCTGTCGCCTGCGGCAGACGCACGCGAGCGCACACTGGACGCCACGCGCCGGCAGGCCAGCGCCGACTTCCTTAAAATCGACGACGTGGTGCAAGCGTATATGCAAACGCTGGGCACGCTGGCCGGCGACGATCGGTACGACTTGCGCGAGCCCATCAAGGCGGTGGGCGGCGGCATCAAGGCCTGGCCCGATTCCGGCATCGAGGACCGTCACGTCAACGCCTTCACCGGCTTGAGCCGGTTGCTCGCGCGGTCGGTCACGGCGCCGGCGCAGGAGCGCGCCGTCGATCAGCTGCTGCGCGACGCCAGCGAGCCGGTGCAGCAGTTGCTGGACGCCATGGCCACGCTGCTGCGGCTGTACGACCAGTCCAACGACAACGAACAAAAAATCGTGCTGGGCATGCTGGAGACGGAAATACCCTTCCTCGACACCCGCCGTGACCGCTTGCTCTATGCGCTGACCCGGTCGCTCGAGCAGGAAAAGCAAGCCGAATACCGGTTGATCGGTCTGCGCCACACGCTGGCGCGCAAGAACCTGGACGCCATCGCGCAACGGCACCAGGCGCTGGTCGACACGCTTCCCAAGCCGTAACAAGGAGCCGCCATGAGTGATTCAGCCCATATCGAAGCACTGGCCGACAGCCTGTCCGCCAACGCCGACGCCCTGCATGCGCGGCTGCTGCGCGCCCTGCGCCAGCGTACGCCGGACGCTGGCGAGCCGCTCATCACGCAGGCGGCCGCGCAGGCATTGTTTGAAAACGAAGTGATGTTGCGCCAGCGCGCCAACGGCTTGTACCTGGACGCGGCCAAGCTGGCAGCCACCGGCCTGGGCGGTCTGCAGCAGCAGCTGCTCGCTATCACTGCGCAGGCCGAACAGAAAATCGCCAGGATCGAGCGCATCAAAGATTTGATCGCGCTGACGGGCGAGCTGTTGACGCTGGCGGCAGCGGTGGCCAGCGGCGCGCCCGAACGGCTGATCGCGCCGTACGAGAAAATCAAGGACCACTTGCAGGAATTAAACTAGGCCAATCAGCGCCGGCTACTGCCAGGGCTGGTCGCGGATGCGCGCCACCTGGCGCAGGGCCAGCATGCGCCACAGCTGCAGCGCGTGATCCTGCGGCAGTGCGGTCATCACGCGCGGATCGGCCAGCGCCAGTTCACAATCGCGGTCGGACCATTCGGCAAACCGCACCGCGCCGCCGCTCGACACTTCCACTTCGTACATCAAGCCGTCGTCGTAGCCGAACCGCAAGACAGCACTGCCGGGCTCGCCATCCGCGCTGGCCACCGTGCCGTTGTAGAGATCGGCAAGCACAGCCGCCATTTGCGCCTCCGACGGCGCTTGTACGTCCCGCCCGTCCGGGCGGGTCAGCACTACCCATGCGTGTGTCATTGCCGCTTCTCCCTATCGCAATGCCTCATTCAACGGGGTAACTCAAATCAATTGTAGCAACGATTTGCGGGAAATCCGTCGTGTCCGCCAAACGAGTCTCGCATCTGCAACAGGCGGCAAGCGCCAGGTCAGACCGGTACCGGCCGCGACGTGGGATCGAAATCGCGCCAGTCGCCGGCGGCAATCGTGCCTTCGGCCCGCTCGAGCTGGCTGGCGCCCAGGCCGCGCAACACGTCCAGCGCCTGCTGTTCGCGCGCCGCATCGGCCACCGCCACGGCAATCAGCATGCCGGACTTGCGCGGTGGTACGGTGTTCTCGGCGCCGTCGCGGTCGTCCTCGGGTTCGCCCGCATCCTTCATCTTGGACAGCGAGAACAGCGAACCGATATGCGCCCCGACCAGCGCTCCTACCACCGGACCCAGCGGGCCGGCCACCGGTATCGCGGCGCTGCCGGCCACAGCCCCGGCTACCGCACCGGCGCCGCCGCCCTGCACCACGCCCTCGTCGGATTCCTTGGCGCCCGGCGATTTGTCGTGGTCGCCGCCCAGCGCGTGGACGTCGTGCTGTCCCTGCGGATTGACGTAGAAGGCGCTGATATCCTCGGCGGCAAAGCCGGCCGCCAGCAAGGCGCTGCGCGCTGCGGCAATGTCGTCCTGGAGCTGGAAATGTCCTGCAATGATGTGGCTCATGCTGTTCTCCCTGTCATGGGGCCGCAAGCGGCAATGGCAGCACTATGCGCCGCCGTGCCATGGCAGTCGGTGCGCGGGCGCACTCCAGGCCATGCCTGTGCTAATGGATGTTCCAGCTGTAATGGATGTCGCCCGGTGCCGGTTCCGGGGCTGGCGGCGGCGCCATCCACTGGCGCGGATCGACGCGGTAGTACTTGAGAAATTCGCCGAACAGTTCGCCATGGTGCTCGGCCATCTGGTACGGCTTTTCATAAAACGTTTCGGTAGCAACCGCAAAGAACTCGGCGGGATTGGTGGCGCCGTACGGGTCCATCACCGTCTCCTGGCGGTACATGGCGCGCATGCGCAGGCTATCGTAGTTGCGCTGCAAGATCTCCGACCATTCGCGGTAGCTGGCCGGATTGCCCAGATAGGGCGCACCGTTGGCGCGGCCCGATTCGCTGTCGAGCTGGTGGGCAAACTCGTGCAGCACGACGTTGTGGCCGTCGGTCCAGTCGCCGGCGCCGCGCTGCACGTCGTCCCACGACAGCACCACGCGGCCATCGTCCCACGACTCGCCCAGCATGCTCTGGCGCCCGGGCGTGACCACGCCGCCCGGCCCCACCTCGGCGCGCCGCGCCACGAATTCGGTCGGGTACACGAGGATGGTATGCAGTGCGGGATACACCTTGGTATGGCGATTGAGCAGCAGCAGGCTAGCCTGGCCGGCAATGGTGACGGCAATTTCGTCCGTCATCTGCAGGCCTTCGCAGCCGACGAATTTTTTTTGATGGAGGAATTGGACGACCAGCCGTTGCAGCTGCTGCTGCAGCTCGGGCGCCATGCGCCCGTAGACGGGAATGTTACGCTGCAAAATCGCTTGCGCGTCCGGCGCCAGGGGCCGCGCCAGCAGCCGGCGCAGGCGCCAGCGCGGGTACAACAACGGCAGCGCTATGGCCAGCAGCGTCAGGCCGATCCAGATCAAAGCTTCCATGTCCCGCGCATCCGTAGAGTTCTTTGATGGCTAAATGGGGCGGGTTAACAGGTTTTCAACGGCAGGTTGTCCACGGGTGCGCGATATAGGCGTCCACAAAAGCAAAAAAGCCGGGGCGAACCCGGCTTTTTACTTGGCGCCTGCCGACATTATTCGGCGGCTTTTTGCTGCGACGGCGCCGAGCCGAACAGGGCGGCAACCAGCGGATCGCGCATGACCGGGCCGCGATTCACGCGGATCGCGTAATGCGTATCGTCGGCCAGGATATGGAAGTGGCGACCGCTGCCGGCCATGGCTTGCTCGCGCAGGCCTGGGCGTTCCTTGCGCGGTGGCGCGCCTTCGCGTTTCGGCTGGACGATGGCGGCCAGGAAAGCAGCGACGCGCTCAGGATCGGGCGTGAGCTGGTACACGGCTTTGCCGAGGTAGGTAGCGGTGCCTTCCACGTAGCGCGCCAGTTCGATCACGCCGGCTTCGCGCAGGTCGCGGATGTATTTGCGGGCGCCGGAGGGCGAGAATTTCAGGAACCAGGCGATTTCGTCAGCCAGCATCTCGTGCATCGAGAGCTCGGCGATCAGCTTTTGCATGTTTTCAATCCGGCGCAAGGTAGCGGACGTCGAACGCACGCGTTCAATCGAGGCCATGGACAGCGCTGGCTTGCGGTCCAGCGGCACGGGACGCTCCAACAATTTGCTGGTGGTCGATTGCATTTCCAGCGACGCTTTCATTTCATTCTGTACCAGGGTTTGGGGTTGTGCGTGCATTTGAACACTCCTTAATAACAATGTGCCTAATTACAATGTGCCGGTTGGTGGCAGCGGATGACGCGGCGGTGAGGGTTCAATCGCTACGGTCTCTGCATCTGACGCCAGAATGCCTTTTCGCAGCGCACCAGTCTGTGCGGCAACGAACATTAGTGATGAAACCCGAACAATGAAGGTAGGACACCCTCCATTCCGGTAAGTTGCGCACTTTTACTTAGCAATTGCATAATCTGTGTTTAATTTGATACAGCACAATCTTTTGTGCGGTAGCGAACTGACCAAAGTGTTCGAAGTGCCTAAAGTTCGTACTCAGCAGCGGTGAACAAAGCACTGCTGGCAACGAAACATCGAAACATCCTTCATTAATCGGGAGCTTACCTTGAATAAAACTAAGAAAATCGCCCTCGCCGCAGCAGCACTGTGTGCGTCGTTCTCTGCCATGGCTCAAGAGCCGGTCATTAACCCATCGTGGTACATCCAGCCGAGCGTCAGCGCCATTAAACCGGACGACGACTTCGGTGTAGATCGCCGCGGCCCGGGCGCTGGCCTGAAGTTTGGTAAGGCAGTCAACGAAAACTGGGACGTGCAACTGGGCGGCACCTATGCCCGCTCGAAGCAAAATGGCGATCGCTACCAGCAACAGACGCTGGGCGTGGATGGCTTGTACCTGTTCTCCCGTAAATCGTTCCGTCCATTCGTCCTGGTCGGCGCCGGTGTACAGCGCGACAAGCTGGGTCTGGCCGGTCAAGGTCAAATCGAGAAAAACTCGCCTTACCTGAGCGCTGGTCTGGGTTTCCAGGCCGACGTCAACGACCGCACCACGTTCCAGGCGGACATCCGCAACGTGCACGGCTTCCTGCGTGACGACGCATTCCCGAATACCGACAAGAGCAACAACCTGTACCTGACCGTGGGCGTGAACTTCGCATTTGCCGCGCCACCGCGTCCGGCACCGCCGCCACCTGCACCAGTCGTGGCAGAACCGCCACCACCGCCACCAGCACCGCTGCCACCGCCACCACCACCGCCAGCACGCTTTGAAAAAATGACGCTGTCGGCAACGGAAATGTTCGGTTTCGACAGCGCCAAGCTGAACTCGAACCAGCCTAAGCTGGACGAGATCGCCATGATGCTGAACAACAACCCGAACATCGACAACGTGACCATCGCCGGTTACACCGACCGTCTGGGTTCCGACAAGTACAACCAGAAGCTGTCCGAACGCCGCGCCAACTCGGTCAAGGAATACCTGGTAGGCAAAGGCGTGGCAACCAACCGTCTGAACGCCGAAGGCCGTGGTAAAGCCAACCCTGTTGTCACTTGCGACAACAAGAAAAAAGCTGACCTGATCAAGTGCCTGGAACCTAACCGTCGCGTCGAGGTGGAACAAATCACCATCGAACGTCGCGTGAAGTAATCCACACGAGGAAAGGGG
>JBEVMD010000158.1:0-3496 GCA_040508835.1 Duganella sp.
GCGTAATACACTGATTAAATTCAAAAAAATAACAGGCGCGCCAGCGATCGAATCCCAGTATAGCGGCCAGACGTCAGCACGGTCCGACGCCGCAACCGGCCATTCAAGCCACAGTGTGAGGCATGCGCCATCCACAGGCGCGACCGATCGCGGGCTGATGGCGGGAACGCCCGGACCGGGGCCGCGGGGAATGGCGGTGCGATTTGCTGCCGTGTGCGCAGTCCATGGGCGCGCGTGCCGTTGGCGGAGTCAAGAACAAGACGGCCGCGCCGTCGGCGGGACGCCTCAAGGACGCGCGGATTCAGCGGGTCGTGATCGCCTGTTCCGACACCGGATCGAATACATGCAGCCGATCGACTGGCAAGTCCATCAACAGCATCTGGCCGACCTGGGGCGTGGACTGCGGCGATACGCGCGACACCAGCACATTCGTGCCGAAACGCAGATGCAGGAACGCCTCGTTGCCGACGAATTCCACGCCTTCCACCTCGGCCTGGAGCGCAGCCTGGCCCGGGGTCGCCAGCTGCAAGTCCTCCGGGCGCACGCCGATCACCACCTCCTGCCCGATCCACGCCTTCCATGCTTCCGGCAACGTCCCGAGCCAGGCCTCCTGCCCGTCCGCCTGGACCAGCTTCGCGCGCGCGCCGCCGTCTAATCGGCCGTGCAGAAAGTTCATGGCCGGGCTGCCGAGGAAGCCTGCGACGAACAAATTGGCCGGCCGGTCATAGAGCGCCTTGGGCGTATCGATCTGCTGCACCTGCCCATCCTTGAGCACCACGATGCGCTGGCCCAAGGTCATGGCTTCGACCTGGTCGTGAGTCACGTACACCATGGTCGTGCCCAGCTGGCGATGCAGCTTGGCGATCTCGGTCCGCACCGAGTTGCGCAACTTGGCGTCAAGATTGGACAGCGGCTCGTCCAACAGGAACACCGACGGCTCGCGCACCAGCGCGCGCCCCAGCGCCACGCGTTGGCGCTGGCCACCGGACATCGCCTTGGGCAGCTTGTCCAACATGGAGGTCAGGCCCAGCGTTTCCGCCGCGGCCCTAATGCGCGCATCGATGGTGGCCTTGTCGTGCTTGCGCAGCTTCAAGCCAAACGCCAGATTCTCGGCCACCGTCATATGCGGATACAGCGCGTAGGACTGGAACACCATGGCGATATCGCGGTCCTTCGGCGCCACGTCATTGACCACACGGTCGCCGATCTTCAGCGTGCCGCCGCTGATCTCCTCCAACCCGGCCAGCATCCGCAGCAACGTGGACTTGCCGCAGCCTGACGGGCCGACCAGCACCATCAGCTCGCCATCTGCGATCTCGAAACTGGCACCGTGCACGGCCACCTGACCGTTGTCGTACACCTTGCGGACACCATCCAACTGCACACTTGCCATCGTTTCTCCGATCAAGCGTAAGACTGCCTGCGCTGTCGCCGGCCCTCCCGATGACAGTCTGCGCCGCGTGGAGAGGACGTGCATGAAACTTTTCAGTGCACCCCGCTGACAGACGGCTACGGCGTCCGCTATTCTGCCATGTAAGCGTTTTCACAACATCGTCCGATGTTGCCAACGGTACTGCCTGGAGAGGCCATGCCTTCCCTGGAAGCGCCAGCCCGCCGTCGTGTCGCCGCGGCACGGCTACGACCTTGGTGCAATGGCGAAAACCGTGGCGATCGTTTTCAACGGCATGTTTGCACGCGCCCGCTATGATCCGGCGCGCCCTGCTTTCCATCGCCCCCCTACTCCTGATCTGGTAACCCGATCGCATGACGACCGAACTGTCCGCTCCACCCCGTGTCCTGCTGGCCGATATCGGCGGCACCAACGCCCGTTTTGCCCTGGCAGATGTGGATGCGGCGCAGCCGTTCCTGGCGGACAGCCTGCGTGAGTTCGTGGTGGCCGATTTCCCCTCGCTGGCCGAAGCGGCGAGGCACTACCTGGAGCAGACCGGCGCGGTCGCGCAAAACGGCGTATTCGCCGTGGCCGGGCGCGTGGACGGCGACGAAGCCCGCATCACCAATCATCCGTGGGTCATCTCGGTGTCGCGGACCCGCCTTGCGCTGGGCTTTGATGGCCTGCTGCTGGTCAACGACTTCGCCGCGCAGGCGATGGCGGTGTCGCTGTTGACACCGGCCGATGTGGTCCAGGTCGGCAGTGCGCGCTGGACGCCCGCGCCGATGACGCAAAACCGCACCTATGCGGTGATCGGCCCGGGCACTGGCCTGGGGGCGGCGGGCCTGATCATCCGCGATGGTCGCCGCTACCCCCTGGAAACCGAAGGCGGCCACGTCAGCTTCCCGCCCGGCACGCCGGAGGAGATCGAGATCCTGCAGATCCTGTCCTCGCAGTTCGGCCGCGTCTCCAACGAGCGCCTGATCTGCGGCCCCGGCCTGGTGAACATCCATCGCGCAGTCAGCGAATTGGCCGGCGAAGATCCCGGCCCGCTGGCACCAAAGGACATCACCGCGCGCGCCGCGGCCGGCGATCCGCGCTGCCTGCATGCGCTGGATGTGTTCTGCGCGGTGTTCGGGGCGATTGCCGGCGATCTGGTGCTGACACTGGGCGCCTGGGACGGCGTGTTTCTCGCCGGTGGCCTGGTGCCCAAGCTGCTGCCGTCGCTGCAGCATTCCGGCTTTCGCCAGCGCTTCGAGCACAAGGGACGCTTCTCGCCGACCATGTCGCGCATTCCCACCCTGGCCAATATCCATCCGCAGCCCGGCTTGTTGGGCGCGGCGGCATTCGCGGTCGAACGCTTTGGCACGATCAAGGCGTGACCCCCAGACAACTGGTACGCCAGTGGTAGCGTAAAAATCACGGTCGCCTTGCGCGTTTACGCGCTAAAATGGCGACCGTGTGATCGCAGGGCTGCTGGAACGGCGCAAGTGGTATCCACGTGGTATCGCGCTGCTGGTGGTCCGCCCGCCTTTCGCCGTGGCCGGCGCCAGCGCCGCGGCCCCGACTCAAGCCTGCCGCCATGAGCCTGCATCCCAAGATCGAAGCCGTTACCGAACGCATCCGCAAGCGCAGTGCCGCACTGCGCGGCGCGTACCTGGCCGGCATCGACGCCGCCCTTCAGGAAGGCCCTTACCGCGGCCGCCTGAGCTGCGCCAACCTGGCCCACGGCTTTGCCGCCTGCGGCCCGACCGACAAGGCACGCCTGCGTGCGCCGGTCACGCCCAACCTGGGCATCGTCACCGCCTACAACGACATGCTCTCGGCGCACCAGCCGTTCGAGCATTACCCGGAGATCGTGCGCCAAGTGGCGCGCGAACTGGGGGCCACCGCGCAGGTCGCCGGCGGCGTACCGGCCATGTGCGATGGCGTTACCCAAGGCCGGCCCGGCATGGAGCTGTCGCTGTTCTCGCGCGACATCATTGCCCAGTCCACGGCGATCTCGCTCAGCCACGACATGTTCGACGCGGTGCTGTATCTGGGCGTGTGCGACAAGATCGTGCCGGGGCTGTTGATCGGCGCGCTGGCCTTCGGCCACCTGCCGGC